>NZ_JASJOJ010000043.1:0-37158 GCF_038519165.1 Photobacterium sp. SP02 | reverse complement strand
TAGAAAGGCACGAAGACCAGCCCGACCGGCGGTCTGTTACGGCCGCGGGTATCCACCCGGCAGCGCACTTCTCCGCGGCGCGAGGTCAGTAACACTTGATCGCCCCGGCGCAAATTACGCTTTTGTGCATCATCAGGATGGATGTAGCACACCGCATCCGGCACGGCTTTGTACAGTTCAGGTACCCGGCGGGTCATGGTGCCGGTATGCCAGTGTTCCAGCACCCGACCGGTACACAGCCACATGTCATATTCTTCATCCGGCACTTCCGGCGGTTGCTCGTAAGGCGCAAAGATAATATTGGCTTTGCCGTCTGGCTGACCGTAAAAATAGAATCCTGTGCCGGCCGGCACGTAAGGATCGGATCCTTCGGCATAACGCCAGCGCGTTTCCTTACCCTCGACCACTGGCCAGCGTAATCCACGGGCTTTGTGGTAATCATCGTACGGTGCTAAGTCATGACCATGACCGCGGCCAAAGCTGGCATATTCTTCAAACAGCCCTTTCTGAACGTAATAGCCCTGCGCTTTGGCATCATCATTGAGCGCTTGCGCTTCTTCCAGCGGGTACTGATCGACCTGGCCATTGCGGAACAGCACATCGTACATCGTCTTGCCTTTGTACTCTGGCATGCTGTTGAGCAAAGCCTCGTCCCACACTTCTTCCATTGTGAAGCGTTTGCTGAACTCCATGATCTGCCACAGATCCGATTTCGATTCGCCCGGCGCAGCGACCTGCTGATACCACGCCTGAGTGCGTCGCTCCGCGTTGCCGTAAGCGCCCTCTTTTTCGACCCACATGGCGGTTGGCAGTACCAGATCCGCAGACTGGGCAGTGGCTGTCGGATACGGGTCTGAACACACAATAAAGTTGTCCGGGCTACGGTAGCCCGGCAGGCGTTCTTTGTTGATATTCGGACCCGCTTGCATGTTGTTGTTGCACATCACCCAATAGGCATTAAGGACGCCATCACGCAACATGCGATCCTGTTGCACCGCATGGAAACCAGGCTTAGGCGGAATAGTGCCTTCTGGCAGCTTCCAGATTTTTTCTGCCGTTGCACGGTGTTTGGGGTTGGTCACCACCAGATCCGCCGGCAGGCGGTGTGCAAAGGTACCGACTTCACGCGCGGTGCCGCAAGCCGACGGCTGCCCGGTCAAAGAAAACGGACTGTTGCCGGGCTGGGAAATTTTTCCGGTCAGCAGGTGGATGTTGTATACCAGGTTATTCATCCAGACACCGCGTGTGTGCTGGTTCATGCCCATGGTCCAGAGCGACATCACTTTGGTGTCCGGATCGGCATAATACCTGGCAAGCTCGATCAGCTTGTCTTTCTCTACGCCGGACATTTCAACGGTTTTTTCCAGCGTGTATTCAGACACGGATTTCTTGTATTCCTCAAACGTCATGTTATGCATGACGCCTGAGTTAGGATGCGCAGCGGCTTTTTGCAAAGGATCATCGTCGCGCAGACCATAGCCGATATCGGTATCGGCGCGTTTGAAATGGGTATGCTTATTGACGAAGTCCCAGTTCACTGCGTCATTTTCAATGATGTAGTGAGCAATGAAGTTGGCAATCGCCAGGTCAGTCTGCGGATGGAAGATCATCCCGTTATCCGCCAGCTCAAATGAGCGGTGGTAATAGGTCGATAACACATTGACCTTGACATGAGGGTGGCTGAGCCGACGGTCAGTAATGCGCGTCCACAATATCGGGTGCATCTCGGCCATATTCGAGCCCCAGAGCACAAACGCATCGGCATGTTCAAAATCGTCATAACAGCCCATGGGCTCATCCATATTGAACGCCCGCATAAAGCCCACCACGGCCGACGCCATACAGTGTCGGGCATTGGGATCAATATTGTTGGAGCGGAACCCGGCCTTCATCATCTTGGAGGCGGCATAGCCTTCCATCACAGTCCACTGACCGGAGCCGAACATACCGACACTGGTGGGCCCTTTGGCTTTCAGCGCCGCTTTCCACTTTTCGGCCATGATGTCGAACGCCTGATCCCAGCTCACCGGCTGAAAGTCCCCTTCCTTGTGATACTGGCCGTCCTTCATCCGCAGCAAGGGCGTAGTCAGGCGGTCAGCACCGTACATTATCTTGGACAGGAAATAGCCCTTGATGCAGTTCAGACCCCGGTTCACTTCAGCTTCTGGATCGGCCTGAGTCGCTATCACCCTGCCCGCCTGCGTTCCCACCAGCACCGAGCAGCCGGTACCACAAAAGCGGCAGGGCGCTTTATCCCAGTGAATTTTGGTTTCATCCGAACTTACAATCAGATTGGTCGCCGATGCAGGCAGAGTGATCCCTGCCACGGCCGCAGCCGAGGCTGCCGCGTTTGCTTTGACAAACGCCCGTCTGGTCATTTTCATGGTGTGTCCTCAAAGTCAGATCCCTGCTGCTCAACCTGGTGAAATACCAGAAAGGTCGTCAGCACATGTTCAAATGCATTGATAGTGTCAATAATGTCGGTCACTTTTCTGTGGTTTGGCGTCTCCAGTACCACAATCAGTTTGCCGACCGGGCTCTCTCCGTACACTTCGGCCTGTGGCAGCGCATTAATCTGTGCCTTTACCTGCGCGAGCCCTTCTGGTTTGACATGCACCACCAGACTGGAAATATGCACTTCTTCAGACGTAAATGAAGGTCCGGCCGATACCGCGGAACCTGAATGACATGGTGCACTTCGTTGCTTCATAAGCGTGTTATTCCACTTTAGTGACAGACTGAATCTGAATGGCCTGAGTTGGGCAGACGGACAGGCAGGCACCGCAGCCGGTGCAATCCGCGTCACTGATTACCGGCTGAGCAACCTTTCCTGGCTGCAAGGCAAAACGTATGGCCGAAGGTTCGCACTCGTCGCCGCACGTCCGGCAGTCCACCCCTTGTTTGGCCAGACAGGCAGAAGATATTGTGATACTGACCTGCCAGGGCAGTTCTTGGCGCGGACGGAATAACGGCTCCGGGCACGCCTGCGCGCACTGGTAACAGAAGGTGCATTCGCCGCGCTGAAAATCGACCTGAGGGAAGCCGCCATCGCCCTGCACTATAATGTCGGTCTCACAGGCACTCAGGCAGGCCTGACAACGGGTACACTTGTCCGTGAACGCCTGATCGTCAATCATCCAGGGTAAACGCGGCGCCTGCAGCGCACTGTCTCGCCGCAGCCAGAATCGTCGTGCTAAATCAGCCATATCTATTACGCTTGGGTTCCAGTGCCTGCAAAAGGCAACACATTCAGTGATAAACAGTCAAAGTATAGACACAGTTTAGGTGGGGGCATTCAGGGCTTAACATACCCCTAAGGAGGTAATTCGGGCCTAAGCTTGTTTGAGATCAAGAAAGTACAACGCTTAACTTCACAAAATGCACAGCATCAGCGAAAACAGTCTTATTGAAATGGAAAGCCTCCCACCCTCAGCAGGAGAACGTGTGCCCAAACGTCAGGATTTATCCCCCTCAAACACCCTGCCAAAGGCTGGCCTGCTGGCCGGCAGTGTCACGGGAACCGTGGCCAGAGTCATGCTGGCAATTGTGTTACTTTCCCTGCTGACAACAGGCGCAACTATGTTTGCCGTCAATGCCAGCCGCTATGACGCTGAGGTCGTCAATCTGGCGGGGTCGCTGCGCATGCAGAGCTACCGGCTGGCATTCCAGCTGGCAGAAAAAGGTCAGGCGGATGCTGAGGATATCGCCCAGTTCGGCCAGACGCTGGCGACCCCCGCGATGGCCTCCCTGCTCGGGCTGACCACCCCGGAAGATCTGACCCAAAGCTACCAGGCCATACTGGACGACTGGCGGCGCATCAGCCCGGAGCTGACCGGCCGGCACCCTGACTTTTTTATCCGTCAGGTGCCCGAATTTGTCGACCGGATCGATCACTTCGTCTATGAATTACAAGCGTTTTCAAAGCAAAAATTGCAACTAATGGCCATCATTGCCGGGCTGGGTCTGGGGCTGATACTGCTGCTGGCGCTGTTTGCGATTCAGTACAGCCGACGGTTTATTGTGCCACCGCTTTACAACCTGCTGATCGCCAGCCAGCAAGTGCAATCTCGCAATTTTGCCGTTCGGGTACAGGAAGACTGCCAGAATGAACTGGGCACCCTGGCTAAAGCGTTCAATCAGATGGCTGAAGAACTGGGGCAAAGTTATCAGGCGCTGGAGCGCACCGTCGAAGAGAAAACGCACCGGCTGCAGGAAGCCAACAACGCGCTGAAAACCCTGTATGACTGCGCACAGTTATTATCCATGAACCGCATTCAGGCCAGACACTTCAATCAGGTACTCGATCGGTTGATTCAGCTGGAAGGCTTCGCCGCTATCAGGCTGGTCGTTGAAGAAGGGCAAGGTATACGGACGGAATTTCAGGCCGGGGAGCCGGCAGAGAATCAGTCCTGGCATCATCATGCGCTGAAGCAGGAAAACCAGCACCTGGGCACGCTTTGGTGGCAGCATACCTTGCCGTGTCCGGACCCGGCACTGATCATCAGTGTCGGTCACCTGCTGAGCCGCGCCCTCTTCGCCCATCAGATCCAGGTCCAGAACGAGCAATTGCTGCTGATGGAAGAAAGGGCCACCATTGCCCGGGAATTGCATGACTCCCTGGCTCAGGCGCTGTCTTATCTGAAAATTCAGCTTACCCTGCTCAAGCGACAGCTGGCCACATCTCCGGCATCCGCCCATGGTGTGATTGATGATATTGACCATGGCCTGTCGCAGGCCTATCGCCAGCTGCGCGAATTGCTCAACACCTTTCGCCTGTCAGTCAAACCCGGCAAGCTGGGCGATGCCCTGAACGACATGCTGAGTGTGCTGCGTAATCAAACCAATGCCAGTATCTTGCTTCATAATCAGCTGCCCTCAATCCAATTGACCGCATCGCAGCATATTCACCTGCTCCACCTGACCAGAGAAGCGGTCATCAATGCCATTAAGCACGCCAAAGCAAACACGATAACCGTTGATTGTCTTCAGCAGGGAAACCATGTCCTGGTGGAAATTGCCGATGATGGTCAGGGATTCAATCCGGATCACACTAAGGCTGCCCATTACGGCCTGTCTATCATGAATGAACGCGCCGAGAGCCTCGGCGGCCAGCTGACCATTACCAGCGCGCCGGGCAAAGGCTGCCTGGTTCAACTGAAATTTGCGTTACAGACACAGGATAATAACCATGAGTAACACACCGGCCTACCGGGTTTTAATTGTTGATGACCACCCTTTGATGCGTCGCGGTCTCGGCCAGTTACTGGAACTGGAAACCGGTTTTGAGCTGGCCGGTGAAGCCAGTAACGGCTATCAGGCTCTGGATGCCGCCAGCGAGCACGAACCGGATCTGATTTTACTGGATCTCAATATGAAAGGGCTCTCCGGGTTAGATACCCTGCGTGCGCTGCGTGAGCAGGACAGCCAGGCGATCGTCGTCATCCTGACCGTGTCCGATAACCCCAGTGACATTCGCGCACTGATCAAAGCCGGTGCAGACGGTTATCTGCTCAAAGATACCGAACCCGAGCAACTGCTGGCATTACTGCATCAGGCCGTTGCCGGCCAGCAGGTGTTCAGTCATCAAATCAGTCAGTATCTGGCAGACAGCGCCAACACCGGCGATCCGCTCAATGACCTGACCGGCCGAGAGAGAGAAATCCTCCACCTGGTCGCTCAGGGGAAGCGCAACAAAGATATTGCGGTCCAGCTGTTCATTTCAGAAGCGACAGTGAAAGTACATATCAAAAGCCTGCTGAAAAAGCTGGACGTCGGCTCCCGTACCGCGGCCACCGTCATCTACCTGCAAACGCAGGACAGATAGCCCTCATCCCGGACTTCAATTCAGGGTTTGCCATTGCGAACCCTGCGCATTCCCGTTATAAAAGGGGCTTGTTTTATTATTCCTGCCAGACAGAAAAACAGGGTAGATTATGAGCACCATCGCCTACGGGATCAAAAACTGCGATACCATCAAGAAAATGAAAAAGTGGCTCGATGAGCAAGGCATCGAGTACCGTTTTCATGATTACCGTGCTGACGGTCTGGATCGCAGCCTCCTTGAAGCCTTTGAAGCCGAACTGGGCTGGGAAGCTCTGCTCAACAAACGGGGCACCACTTTCCGCCAGCTGAGTGACGAGCAGAAAAATACCCTCAACCGCGACAGCGCACTCACGCTGATGCTGGAACAACCGGCCATGATCAAACGCCCGTTACTGGTTCACAACCAGAGTTACCATCTGGGTTTCAAACCGGATCAGTATCAGGCCATTTTCGCTTAACGTTCACAATCACATTAATTAACTACGCAATATTAAGAAGGAAACACGGATGTCAGACAGCCCAGTCATCGCCCTGGCCAAAGACCTTATCAGCCGACAATCAGTCACCCCAGCAGATGCCGGGTGTCAGGATGTCATGATTGCCCGACTGGAAAAACTGGGCTTCAAGATTGAGACCATGGTATTTGAAGATACCACCAATTTTTGGGCTCGCCGTGGCACAGAAGCACCTTTGTTTGTGTTTGCCGGTCACACTGACGTCGTGCCCGCCGGACCGGAAGCGCAATGGCACACGCCGCCGTTTGAACCCACAGTCATAGACGGTTACCTGCACGGCCGTGGCGCCGCCGATATGAAAGGGTCGCTGGCCTGCATGGTAGTTGCCATTGAACGTTTTGTGGCTGACAATCCGGATCACCAAGGCTCTATCGCCCTGCTGATCACATCGGATGAGGAAGGCCCTTTCATCAATGGTACGACACGGGTGGTAGATACGCTTGAAGCGCGGCAGGAAAAAATCGACATGTGTATTGTCGGTGAGCCGTCCAGCACCCATGAAGTCGGCGATGTGGTGAAAAACGGCCGCCGCGGCTCCATCACGGGCGATCTGATCGTGAAAGGTGTCCAGGGCCACGTTGCCTACCCTCATCTGGCCGATAATCCGGTTCACAAAGCGATGCCGGCCCTGGCCGAACTCTCTGCCACTGTCTGGGATAATGGCAACGACTACTTCCCGCCAACCAGTTTTCAGATTGCCAATGTCGCAGCGGGTACAGGGGCATCCAATGTGATCCCCGGTGAATTCCACGTTCAGTTCAATTTCCGGTTCAGCACTGAGCTGACGGTCGATGACATCAAGCGCAAAATCCACTCGGTACTGGATGCTCACGGCCTTGACTATGATCTGATCTGGACCTTCAGCGGCCACCCTTTCCTGACCGACGAAGGCACCTTGCTGGAAGCCGTGGTCAGCGCCATTGAGGAAGTGAACCATAAGCGTCCTGAGCTGCTGACCACAGGCGGAACCTCGGATGGCCGTTTCATTGCCCGCACCGGGGCACAGGTGGTGGAACTGGGGCCGGTCAATGCCACCATTCACAAAGTCAACGAATGTGTGAAGATGGCCGATCTGGAAAAGCTCACTGATATGTACCAGAAAGTGATGGAAAAAGCCCTGGCATGACACTCAGTCAAAGCACACTGACGCTGGAGCAACTCACAGGGCTGGATGAAAGCCATCTCTGTGAGTATCAGCAGCGCCTGATCCATCAGGACGTTCACGATGCGCTGGCCGCCTTGCAACAGGCGGCCGCTGACGCCGGGTTTGCGCTGACGATTGCCAGTGCCTTTCGCTCCTTTGAGCGCCAGATGCTGATCTGGAATAACAAGTTTAACGGCGTGCGTCCGATACTGGACAGCTGCAGCCAGCCGCTGGATACGAGCTGTCTGAGCGAGCTGGATAAGATCCGGGCGATTTTACGCTGGTCGGCCCTGCCCGGCGCCAGCCGCCATCATTGGGGAACGGATCTGGATGTCTATGCCAGCAACTGTCTGCCGCAAGGCACCCAGTTACAGTTAGAGCCCTGGGAATATGAAGAAGGCGGACATCAGGCCGCATTCAACACCTGGCTGACGGACAATCTGCGCCGTTTTGGTTTTTACCGGCCCTATGCCGTTGATTTAGGTGGTGTTGCTGTCGAGCCCTGGCATATCAGCTATTTTCCTGTCAGTCAGTCGCTTCGGGAGCAGCTAACGCCAAGCGAGCTTGCCACTGTGATAGACGATCAACCTGTTGCAGGAAAATCGCATATTCTGGCAAACCTTGATACGCTTTATAGTAAGTACATCAACAACATCTGTGAGGTCTGAGATGGAATGGCTGCTCAATCCCTGGGTTATCTCTATCATCATTGTCAGTGTGGTGGTCAGCAATATTGCCGCCATTAAATATACGGCCAATATGAAATTTGGCCGTCACGACAAAACCAAAGAACTATTACGAAAACAACGGGAAGTCGAAAACCTCAAGCATCAACAGCCTCAGGACGATGCAGCAGATCAGGACGATACAACAGACAAAAAATAACCGGTTGCTCGGAACCGGTTATTTTGCTTATTCAGTGTTGCCTTGGCCTCAACTGCGGCACAGATAATCCGCCTGCCCGACCCACTTGTAGCTTGTCAGCTCTTCCAGCCCCATAGGGCCGCGTGCATGCAGTTTCTGAGTAGACACCGCAACCTCTGCGCCCAGTCCGAACTGTGCGCCATCGGTAAACCGGGTTGAAGCGTTGACATACACAGCGGCAGAACCTGCCGCATTGATGAAACGCTCGGCCGACATCAGATCATTGGTCAGAATGGTATCGGAATGGCTGGCATTGTGATCCTGCATATGACGGATAGCCGCTTCGACATCAGGTACCAGCTTCACCCCCAGGGTATAACTCAGCCACTCGGTATCAAAGTCCCCTTCCTGCGCCTGGCGCAGCTGATCGGCCTGACCTTGCAGTATCTCCAGCGCCTTACCTTCAGCGACCAGCGTCACTTTGTTCTGATTCATGCGCTCTGCCAGTGCAGGCAGAAAATCGGCCGCCACCGCGTCATGGACCAGCAGTGTATCCAACGCATTACAGGCGGACGGACGCTGCACTTTGGCGTTTTCCACCACATCCAGCGCGCGCGCCAAATCGGCAGACTGATCGACAAAGGCATGGCTGATACCAAAGCCGCCGATAATCACAGGAATCGTGCTCTTTTCTTTACACATTTTGTGCAGACCGGCACCACCACGGGGAATGATCATATCGACATACTGATCCATGGTCAGTAGCTCAGAGACCAGCTCGCGATCCGGTTTGGCAATATACTGCACCGATGCGCCAGGCAGGCCTGCTTTTTCCATCGCCTGCTGAATAACACTGACCAGGGCCATATTGGAGTGGAAGGTTTCCCGTCCCCCGCGCAAAATGCTGGCGTTACCGGTTTTCAGGCACAGCGCTGCGATATCAATCGTCACGTTCGGGCGGGCTTCATAAATCACGCCCACCACACCTAACGGAACACGGCGGCGGCTCAGGCGCATACCATTTTCCAGTACACGCGAATCCAGCTCAGCACCAACGGGATCCGGCAAACCAATCACATTGCGCACATCACCGGCGATGGCCGCGAGACGCGATGCATTCAGCATCAGCCGATCCAGCAACGCCTCCGACATGCCGCTTTCGCGCGCCGCAGCCAGATCTTTGTCATTGGCTGCCAGAATCTCTGCCTGACGGGCTTCGAGTTCATCGGCGATAAACGCCAGCGCCTGATTTTTCTGCGCGGTCGCTGTCGTTGCCAGTGTAAAAGCAGCCTGTCTGGCTGCCTGTCCCATTGCTTGCAATTCCACCCTGTTCCCCTTTGTCGGTCTGTCTCTGCCAAGTCAATTCAACCCAAGCTATCTGAACAGGCTTGGGGTTGATTATCTGTTTCTGGTTATATCAGTACCAGATCATCCCTGTGCACGGCAACCGGCCCGTATTCATAACCCAGTACCTTGTGGATATCCTGGCTGTGTTTACCGGCGATTTTCGCGATATCCAGGCTGGAATAGCGGCTAATGCCGCGGGCCAGCAAAATGCCATCGGCGCTGTAAATGCGGGCCACTTCGCCCCGCTCAAACTCGCCTTTCACCGCAGTAATGCCCTTCGCCAGCAAGCTGCTGCCGCGCTGTGTCACGGCCATGGCCGCCCCGGCGTCGACAATGATATCCCCGGCAGGAGGAGGACCGGCCAGAATCCAGCGCTTACGGCTTTCCAGCGGCGATTCCAGCGGCAGGAAATGCGTGCCCAGTTGCTCGCCCTTCACTATACCGGCAATCACTTCCGGTCTGCTGCCCGCGGCTATAATCACTTCAATCCCTGCCCGGCGGGCCACATCAGCCGCCTGCAGTTTTGTCGCCATACCGCCTGTGCCTAATCCACCGACACTGCCACCGGCCAGCTTACGCAGGGTTTCATCAATGGTATGTACTTCACGTATCAGTTCCGCATCCGGGTTGCTGCGCGGATCGGCAGTAAACAGCCCTGGCTGGTCGGTCAGCAGCAACAGCTTGTCTGCACCGGCCAGAATGCCAACCAGCGCAGAAAGGTTGTCGTTATCACCAACTTTAATTTCAGTCGTTGCCACGGCATCATTTTCATTCACGACAGGAATAATCCCGTGCTCCAGCAAGGCCAGCAGCATATCCCGGGCATTGAGGTAACGCTCTCTGTCATTAAGATCAGCACGGGTTAACAGCATCTGACCCACATGCAGGCCATAAATACTGAAGAGCTGCTCCCATTCCTGAATCAAACGGCTCTGGCCCACGGCTGCCAGCAACTGCTTACTGGCCATGGTTTTCGGCAGCTCAGGGTAGCCCAGATGCTCGCGACCTGCGGCAATGGCGCCGGAAGTCACAATAATCACCTGATGCCCCTGCTGTCGCAAATGAGCACATTGACGAACCAGTTCAACCATATGGGCCCGGTCCAGCTTGAGGGTGCCGCCAGTCAGCACACTGGTCCCCAGTTTCACCACTATGGTCTGTATTGCAGCTTTCTCTGTATGGTGAGCACTTTGCTCACTGGCGTGTTTTTCGTGATTGTCTGCCATGAAGATTCAAAAAGGATGCGGATGAATGGCATTTGTTTTATCAACCCCGACCGTAAAGCACAAGAAAAATGCGCCGGTAGCGGCGC
Organism: Photobacterium sp. SP02; assembly: GCF_038519165.1. Lineage (NCBI taxonomy): Bacteria > Pseudomonadati > Pseudomonadota > Gammaproteobacteria > Vibrionales > Vibrionaceae > Photobacterium > Photobacterium sp. SP02. Next base: position 26,153 of record NZ_JASJOJ010000043.1, on the reverse strand, counting down.
ATTTTCTGTTTTTTCAGGGTTTAATACTAAAATCAGGCCGAAACGGATAAAGTCGGTGCTGACAGATCCGAGGCCGGGCTCAGCGTCAGCGAGTATTCCTGTTCAAGCAGAGTGATCAGCTTCTGGTAAAAATCATCCAGAGTCTGCTGAACCGGCTCCAGGTGCTTGGCCGGCACTTTATCTTCCAGCCAGTCGCCATTGATGTCATAACGCCCGAAATAATAGCGGTACTGATAGCCGGCCTCTGTTTCCACCATTTCCAGCCACCAGCCCCAGAACTCACGTTCTTCCGGTGCTTTCTTGGCATTAATGCAACTGGCAAGACAATCGAAGAAAAAATGCCCTTCGGATGAGTGCTGCTGGCGAAGATACGGGCCAAGCGCGGTCAGCTTGGTCATCAGGCGGCCATGAGGAGGAAAAATGACTTGTGTTGGCATAGCATGTCCATCCTTAGTCGGAGTTCAAAAAAAGCGCAACTTTCTGAAAATATCCCTTGTTGGAATGACCATTTAACGCACAAGGCCAATGAAATGGCAACATATTATTTACATCCTCGGACCAGACAAAGCGACCTTACAGTGTGTCCTTCAACCAGTCGACCACCGTGCTCATCACTCTGTGGTAACCATCGTGCAAAGGTGCGGCAGGCACAGTCACCGCTTTCCCGCCCCGGCTTGATAAGGCAATCAGCTGGTTATCCGTCTCAGGGCAAACAGGATCATCTTTTAAACTGACCCCCAGCATAGGGATCTCCACTTTACGGCGGGCGAGCAACCCCTGCTGCTTGAGCGACCAGGCGCTCATATGTGAAACCAGGCTTGCTTTAGACACCCAGTTTTTCCCCATCCGTGAAGCAAACATGTCCAGATACATTCTGGGCATACCGTTCAGCAACTTAGGCTGGCTCAGTAATCCATGAATGATACCACCAATGCTGATGCTGGTTTTCAGCCGGGTAGGTTCCAGGAACCCCAGCCGGATAGCAGCATTGCCGCCAAAGCGTATCCCCAGCATCGCGACCCTGTTATGGTCCACCCAGGGCACATCACGCACCTGTTGCAGTAATGCCTGGTGAAGGCGGCTGGTGTCTTCGGTTAATGGCCAGGCCGCACTGTGGCCGACCGATGGCATGTCCAGAGTGATCATCGCAAAACCGGCAGGGCCGAGATAATCCTGATACAAAGGCCACAGCTCAGTCTGCAATGTATCCAGCCCCCCACTGACAATCACGGTCGGCAACAACTTATCAGTACAAGGCAAGTGAATAAAAGCCTGAAACTTTTTGCCCTGATAGGAAACATCAATAGTTTTCACCTGATGCGGCATCAGTTCGGTGGCATCTTTGTAGGTCAGGGTCGCCTGAAGCTCCGCCTGCGCGGCCAGCTCATCGCCCTTCAGGTGCGGATAGGCTGCGATCCCGTAATGGGTACTCGCTTTAAGCAACAGCTTAGCGGCCTGTTCTTTGTCGCCTTTATCCAGGCACTCGCGGCTTAAGCGCTGGTATTTACTGCCGAGCTGCGACCATTCATAAACCCAGTTGCCAGGCTTGTAGCCGATCACTGTATCCAGCAGATCATCATTGGTACGTTGTGCATCGGCACTGGCAATCTTGGCAAAAACACTTTCCATTTCAATAGGATCAACGCCTTGCCAAATCCATTGCGGGCGTCGCAGAACCCGGTACCAGCCGCTTTCACTGTCCCCATCGAGTGCGTTATGAACTTCTTGGGATGAAGTATGGGCCAGCTTAACCAGACTCGAGGTTTCTTTGGTCGTTTGACGAGGAGCAAACAATTTTTCAGACAAGTTTACCTTAGAAGGCTCAGACACAATTGACTCCTGCATTTGTCGGTTCAGAACCTGCTACCGCCACCCCAGCGATAACATTGAATCTGGCTATATTGTATATGTTTTCTCAGCCATTACCCCAAACGACAGGCACAAAAAAAGGAGCCTGTTCGCTCCTTTTTGAAAAAATACCGGGTGGCTGTTTTACTTAGCGCTTGGCAATAGGATCGACAAAGGTCACTGCCATATCCCAGGGTTGCTCAATCCAGGTATCCTGAGCAATATCGACAACATAATCATCAACCAGATGTTTACCGGCAGGTTTGGCGCATACTGTCACGAATTTTGCTTTAGGGTACATAGCACGGATCATTTCAGCTGTACCGCCTGTATCCACCAGATCGTCCACCACGATAAAGCCGTCACCATCACCCTCTGCTTTTTTCAGTACTTTCATATCACGCTGATGATCGTGGTCATAGCTTGAAATACATACTGTATCAACATGACGAATACCCAGTTCACGCGCAAGAATGGCAGCCGGTACCAGACCGCCACGGCTTACCGCGATAATGCCTTTCCACTGCTCAGCCGGCAGCAGCTTCTCAGCCAGCTGACGTGTGTAGCTCTGCATGTTGTCCCAGGTGATGACGAACTTATTACTCATATCCGATGAACCTCTAAATCAGCGAATAAAAACCGCTGGTCGATAAACAAATTATAAAAAGATGATTTTAGCTGCAAACAGTGCGGCAATAACCCAAACGCTGATGTTCACCTCGCGTCCTTTTCCACTGAGCAATTTCACTGCAGCATAGGTGATAAAGCCCAGAGCTATACCTTCAGCGATAGAATATGTTAGCGGCATTAGCAGGCAAACCACAACTACAGGTGCTGCTTCTGTTAAGTCACGCCAGTCAATACCCACCAGACCTGACATCATCAGAATGGCCACGTAAAACAGCGCACCCGCCGTTGCGTACGCAGGCACCATGCCAGCCAGTGGCGAGAAGAATAGAGCCAGCAGGAAAAGCACACCGACAGTCACAGCCGTCAGGCCGGTACGGCCACCCGCGGCTACCCCCGCCACGCTTTCAACGTAGGAGGTGGTGTTGGATGTCCCCAGCAAGGCACCCACAGAGGTTGCGGTGCTGTCTGCCAGCAGCGCACGGCTCAGTCGCGGTAACTTGCCGTCTTTATCCACCATATCGGCTTTGGTTGCCACACCAACCAGGGTGCCGGCAGTGTCAAACAAGTCCACGAACAGGAAGGCAAAAACAATCGACACCAGACCTACATCCAAGGCACCACTAATGTCCAGTTGCATGAACGTAGGCGCTATGCTTGGCGGCATTGAAACAATGCCGTTGTATTGGATGTCGCCAAACAGGATCCCCAGGCCCGTTACGATCAAAATCGCCAGCAGTACGGCGGCTTTCAATCCACGGTGTACCAGAGCAACTGTCAGCACGAAGCCCAGTGATGCCATGACGGCAGAAAAGCTTGTCAGATCGCCGACATGTACCAGAGTCGCTGGATTATCGACGACGATTCCCGAACTTTGCAGCGCGATAAAGGCCAGGAATAATCCGATTCCCGCCGTGATACCAATCCGGAGAGACATAGGGATGGCATTGATCAGCCATTCCCGTACTTTGAGCAGGCTCAGGGCAATGAAACACAGGCCAGAGAAGAAAACCGCCGCCAGCGCTACCTGCCAGGTATGCCCCATTCCCAGCACAACGGAATAAGTAAAGAAAGCATTCAAGCCCATACCAGGCGCCTGAGCAACCGGGTAATTGGCCACCAGGCCCATCACAAAGCAACCGATAGTGGCTGCCAGACAGGTCGCCACAAAGACAGCACCTTTATCCATCCCTGTGGCCGACAACATAGACGGATTCACAAAGATAATATATGCCATCGTCAGGAAGGTCGTCGCACCTGCCAGCACTTCAGTACGAACGTTTGTACCGTTTTCACTCAACTTAAACAGTTTCTCAAGCATTGCTCTCTGGTCCTTGGAGAAAAGTGTTTGCTACCTCTGAAACGCAAAAAGTATTACCGCAAATAGTAAACGATTGCGTCACAGTAATTTTGGGGGGCGATTATAGGCTTATCAGTAGTAAATTACCAGACTGGTCAGGAATATCCGTCAGTGTCAGATATATGGCTGATTTTAGTCCAACGCATTTCCAGCACCCAGAACAAACAACTAAAAATCAATAACTTAAAACCGAACTCATGTGGGTGCTATTTAAGCAATTATATTTTTCACAGCAAAAGCAAACGCTTAATCATATATAAAGAGTGAAATCTTTACTCTGTTAGGCTGGGTGTAATCGAATACATTCCTTTTCGCAGCATTATCGTCAAAAATGCCGGGTGAAAACACACTGAGTGAAGCGGAAGATAAAAAAAACGCCACCCTTTCCCGGGTGGCGGCAAAACTAAGTTATCGGGTCTCGGTCGGCAGCAAACACTGCGGCAGAGCAACCATCTGGTCAGTCTTGAAAGTTAGGGGGTGAATATCTGTTCGCAACGCTAAGGTTGCAGGCACACAGGGGGAGATGTGCCGTGAGCAATTCAAATATCAGTAACCAAAAGATCGCGGGTAGCTAAACGCACCACTGAAAACGCCTTTATTGTTCCAAAATTTTGCTGTGGATTCATATACATTCATAACAACGACTTCCTAATATCTTTCTATTGCCTGGAGGCTGCCTGAAAGCAACCTGGCCACCAATCTCGGTTCCCTGGAGTTAATGCACTGACCTTTCCCTGTGCTAACTATCGTTTTTCAACTTGGGATAATAATAACCATTTGGTAATTTAATTACAACTTTAATTTTAACTGCGTCACATTTTTGTGGCTTAATCTCTCAAAAACCCCCATTGGCGATAATTTATTACACCGTGATTTATGTTAACCAGGCCGTAAATCCACACAAATGAGACTAAAGTGGCATACCTAATTCCCGAAGAAGCAGACAACATCGGTTAAGGTCATTTGCCTGAGTGCAAGCAAGGAAGAAAGCGCTATGACAAAACTCCCTCACTTACGTTCACTATCTATCAGCAGCCGTCTGTATCTGCTGGGCTTGATCATTACCATTCTGACCCTGCTCCCTCTGATTACCTTTATGTCCGGCTATCAGGATACCCTTCTGGACCAGAAACGAGATAAAACCAGAAACCTGGTCGAGAGTGCCCACAGTTTGCTGACCTACTACTACCAGCAGGAAACTCAGGGCCAGCTGACCCGTATTGAAGCACAACAGCAGGCGAAACAGGCCATCGCCAGCCTGCGCTACGAGAATAACGATTACTTCTGGATTAACGATAACCATCCCAAGATGGTGATGCACCCGTTCAAACCTGAGCTGGACGGTAAAGATCTCTCCCAGTTCAAAGATCCGCTCGGCCACACACTGTTTGTCAGCATGGCAGACATCGTCAGCAAGCAAAGCCAGGGCTTTGTCGATTATCAGTGGGAAAAACCAGGTCACTCAGAGCCTGTCGATAAAATTTCCTATGTAAAAGGATTTGCTCCCTGGGGATGGATTCTGGGATCTGGGATTTATGTTGATGATGTCAAAGCGCTGTTTTATGCAGAGTTACAACGCCTCGGGCTCATTCTGGCCGCTTCATTGATCCTGATGCTGGTTCTGGCCAAAGTGATAGGCCGCAGCATTACTGCCCCGTGTGAATCCACCTTGCAGGCCATGCAGGATATTTCCCGCGGTGAAGGTGATTTAACCCGACGCCTGCCGGTTCAGGGTAATGATGAACTGAGCCGCATTGCTGCAGCCTACAATCAGTTTGCCGATAGAATCAGTGACATGCTGCGGGCTGTCGAACCCGTCAGTGAGCATATCAGTTCGGCCGCCAGCCAGCTCAATGCCGTCGCCAATACCACGGCCGAGAGTGCCAGTCAGGCGCATCAGGGAGTAGATTCGGTCGCCTCGGCCATGACAGAGCTGCATTCCAGTAATCAGGAAGTCGCACGCTCAGCCGCGACCGCGGCCGATGCCGCAACCGCGGCACAATTTCACAGTGAGCAAGGGCTGAGTGTCGTGTCTCGCTCGGGAGAGGAAATGCGTGCTCTGCTCGCCTTGCTGGATGAAACCAATAAAAGCGCGCAGGCATTGGCCGAAGACTCTGAAACCATAGGGGCTGTGCTGGACGTGATCCGCAACATTGCAGAGCAGACCAACCTGCTGGCACTCAATGCTGCCATTGAAGCGGCTCGGGCCGGCGAGCAGGGCCGTGGTTTTGCCGTGGTTGCCGATGAAGTGCGCACCCTGGCTACCCGCACTCAGTCCAGTACCAATGAGATAGAAACCATTATCACCCGGCTGCAGAATCGCTCCACCAACGTCAGTAACGCCCTGATCCAGACCAGTGAGCAATCAGCCAGTACGGTGAAGCATGCCCAGGATGTCGCCGATGCACTGGAAGCTATCAGTCAGCAAATTCACACCATTCGAGAGCTGAATCAACACATTGCCGATGCCAGCCAGCAGCAGTCCGATGCGACAGAAGCCATTAACATCAGCCTGTCGCAACTGAGTGAACACAGCCACAGCCATGTTTCGCAAGGACAGCAGATTGCGGCAGCCAGTGAGCAGCTGCTCACCAGTGGCCGTCACCTTAATGTACAGATCTCTCAATTTAAGATTTAGCGAAAAGCAAAGTGGATTAATAGCAAGCTCCCTGTGGCTGAGGTAAGATATTCGACTGCCTGTCCCGGAAAATCACCCTATGATAGTCCGGCTCAGGCAGTATGAATGACAGTTTATTAGGGAGAGTTCTGTGTCTGAAATCAGCCATCTTTCGCCACAAATCGTGTGGCAATTCTTTGATCAAATTTGTGCCATCCCCCACCCGTCCAAACATGAAGAGGCCCTGGCTCAGCACATCATTCGTTTTGCTGAAAGCGAAGGCCTGGCCGTGCGCCGCGACACCACTGGCAACCTATTTATTAAAAAGCCGGCCACGGCGGGAATGGAAAACCGCAAAGGCGTGGTGCTTCAGGCACACATTGATATGGTGCCGCAAAAGAATGAAGACACAGACCACGACTTTGCCGTTGACCCGATTCAGCCTTATATCGACGGTGAGTGGGTAACCGCCAGAGGCACAACTTTAGGTGCCGATAACGGTATTGGCATGGCAACCTGTCTGGCTGTGCTGGCCTCGAAAGACATTGAGCACGGCCCTCTGGAAGTGCTGCTAACCGTGGATGAAGAAGCCGGTATGACAGGCGCATTTGGTCTGCAGGAAGGCTGGCTGGAAGGCGATATTCTGCTGAATACCGATTCAGAGCAGGAAGGCGAAATCTACATGGGTTGCGCCGGTGGCGTTGATGCCGAGCTATCCCTGGCGATTGAGCGTGAGCCAGTACCGGCTGATCACACGGCTGTCAAACTGATGATCAAAGGCCTGAAAGGCGGACACTCTGGCTGTGATATTCACACCGGCCGGGCCAACGCCAATAAACTGCTGGGACGTTTCCTGTTTGCCCATGCCGCAGAGCTGGGGCTGCGCGTCAACAGCCTCAAAGGCGGCACACTGCGTAACGCAATTCCCCGCGAAGCCTTTGCCATCGTCACTCTGCCAGCCAGACAGGCTGATGCGCTGCAAAATCTTTTCGCTCATTTCCAAAGCATACTGAATGCCGAGCTGGGTAACATCGAAACCGGCATCAAACTGTCGGTTGAAAGCAACGATTTGCCTGCCGATGTGCTCTGCGCTGACAGCCAGCAACGTCTTCTGGCACTGATCAATGCCTGTCCGAACGGTGTGGTACGCATGAGCGACGACATTCCCGGTGTTGTTGAAACCTCACTGAACCTGGGTGTGATCACCACAGAGGCTGAGCGTGTTTCCCTGCTGTGCCTGATCCGCTCTCTGATCGACTCCGGCCGCAGCAGTGTTGAACACGCGCTGAGCGCCCTGGCCCAGCTGGCCGGTGCACAGTGTGAATTCTCCGGCGCCTATCCGGGCTGGAAACCCGATCCGGACTCAGAAGTCATGCATCTGTTCCGCGAAACTTATAAAGATATTTACGGTAACATCCCGGATATCATGGTGATCCATGCAGGCCTGGAATGTGGCTTGTTTAAAGAGCCGTACCCAAACATGGATATGATTTCTTTTGGTCCGACCATTAAATTCCCGCATTCCCCCGACGAAAAGGTGAACATTAAAACCGTTGGCCTGTTCTGGGAACAAATGGTCGCCATCCTGAAACAGATCCCGGTGAAAGCCTGATAAACGCAGCGGGGAGCTTATCCGCTCCCCTTTGTCTATTCCGGAAAGTCTGAGTTTCCTGAAACACACCTACCAGTCAAACGACAATTGCTGAGCTTTGACGCCCGATTCCAGCCCGACACTGATGCCGACCAAACGAATTTCCCGCCCTTTTTGTCTGGTCAGGGCTTCGGCCAGTAAAGCGGCGAACTGCTGCTTCTGCAATACAGGTTGACTATGCTCGACCGTGGTTTGCTGGAAATCGGCAAATTTTATTTTCACTCCCTGACGGGCAATGCGCAGATCCGGACGCACCTTGCTGAGCCGTGCTTCCAATTCAGGATACAGCTGCTCTATGATTTGCCAGCATTCGGCGTAGTCAGCAATGTTACGGGCGAAGGTTCTCTCGACACCGACAGATTTTCGCTCGCGCGAGACCACAACTTCACGCTCATCAATGCCGTGTGCACGCGACCAAAGCGATTGGCCAAACTTACCAAACTGTTTTAACAACTCCCGCCTGTCATAGGCTTGCACATCCTTGCCGAGATACAGGCCGATATCGTGCAGCTTTTGGATGGTGACTTTGCCAACTCCCGGTATTTTCTCCAATGGCAAGCTGGCCACAAAAGCAGGCACCTCGGCGGGCGTCACCACATACTGACCATCCGGCTTATTCATATCGGAGGCTATTTTGGCAATGAATTTCACCGGTGCCACACCGGCAGAGGCCGTGAGATGCAACTCTTCACGGATAGCCTGGCGGATATCCTGAGCAATCAAAGTCGCTGAGCCGCGGTGCAGAGTACTGTCTGTGACATCCAGATAGGCTTCATCAAGTGAAAGGGGTTCAATCAGCGTAGTGTAGCGCCGGAAAATCGCCCTGATTTGATGAGAGACCTCTTTATAGACGGCCATTCTGCCGGGCACCAGTACCAGATCCGGGCAAAGCTGCATTGCCTGAGCCGTCGGCATCGCAGAACGTACACCGAATTGCCGGGCCAGATAATTACAGGTACTGAGCACTCCCCGCTGTTCAGAGCGGCCACCGATAGCAATAGGGACATGTTGCAGTTCAGGGTTATCGCGCATCTCAACCGCAGCAAAAAAGCAGTCCATATCAACATGGATAATTTTTCGTTGATGGCTGTCGGTCACGGTTTTATCTGACATAACATCGGGCTTTCAGCATGTGGCTGGACAATAGGTTACTGTGTTTATATACAGCATTATATGTGCTCGCCAAGCAGATAGCGAGCAACAAAAAGCCCGCGGTATTACCACGGGCTTTTTTACTCAGCGAGAACGTCAGTCATCCATCAGATGATCTGATTTTTCTTCCATTCTTCCTGCTTGGCGGCGCGAGCTTCACGCTTCAAACGCTTATCACAGGGCTCAGGGCAGTCACATTCTTTTTCAATGCCGACCGCGCCCAGGCCACCGCAGCTACCAGCCACTGTTTTGCGCTGGAAAATGTAGCCGACGGCCATTGCGACTATGACTAACAGAAAAACGCCAAAGGTTGTTACATATACCAACATAGGATGCTCTCAACTTATTTCTTCTGCATGTAAGTCGTGAAGGCATCAGAGGCATATTCCTTAAAACCTTCATCCGTACTTACAATCAACAGAACTGGCCAATTTTCTTGGTTTGCCAGTGCGATTGCTTTCTCTTCCCCCATGACAGAAAATGCCGTTGCCAGGGCATCTGCTGTCATACATTTCGGATGCATCACAGTGACTGAAACCACACGGTTGGTAATCGGCTTGCCTGTTATGGGATTTATCAGATGTGAGTAGCGTACACCATTTTCTTCAAAATAGTTACGATAATCACCCGAAGTGGCCACCGCCATTTCACCCGGCTCAACCACTTCCTGGATGGAGCGACTGCCGTCTTCCGTTGGCTTTTCAATGGCTATCCGCCATGGCACACCTTCCAGATTTTTGCCTTTCAGGCGAATTTCACCGCCGATTTCAACCAGATAGTCATTCACCCCCAAAGAGGCAATATAGTCAGCCACAACATCGACGCCGTAGCCCTTTGCAATGGATGACAGATCGACATACAGTCCGGGCAAATCTTTAATCAAGGCGTTACCTTGAACCTTCAGATGCTCTATACCAACTTCCTGACGACGGGCATCCAGCTCTTCATCGGTCGGTACCACATCCGGACGGGCTTCCGGTCCGAAACTCCATAAGTTGACCAAAGGGCCAACCGTCACATCCAATGCCCCATCAGTCAGTTTAGCCAAGCGAATCGCTTCTTGTACCACTGTCGCCGTGTCTGCCGATACGGCAAACGGTTCGCGGCTTTGATGCTGATTAAATTGGCTGAGCTCGGAGTCCTCACGATAGGTCGACATCTGATCGTTAACCAGTTCAAGGCGGCGATCAATTTCTTTCTGAAGTGCCACTTCGCTCGGTAAGCCTTCCTGCTCAATCAACTTAATCGAATAATAGGTCCCCATTGTTGAGCCGGTCAGGTGAATTAACTGACGTTGCTCGCTACAGCCACTGACAACCAGTGCCATCACCAGCAGCATGGCTGCCCGGGTGAATAGTTTCATCATGCAGGGATCTCCCAAATACTGAAAATGTCGCTCAGCTGCCGTTCACACAGCATTGATACGCTCTAAGGAAAATTAATGCGGGGCTTGACGAAAAATGGCTGATCCAAAGGATCAGCCATTTCAGAGGAAGACCTCAGGCAGGGTTAGCCACCAAAGTCATCCAGCAGGATGTTTTCGTCTTCAACACCCAGATCTTTCAGCATACTGATAACAGCGGCGTTCATCATAGGTGGACCGCACATGTAGTATTCGCAGTCTTCCGGTGCATCATGATCTTTCAGGTAGTTTTCATAAAGCACATTGTGGATGAAGCCTGTGTAACCGTCCCAGTTGTCCTCTGGCAGAGGATCAGACAGGGCGCAGTACCACTTAAAGTTATCGTTTTCGTTCTGCAGCATATCGAAATCTTCCACATAGAACATTTCACGCTTAGAACGCGCACCGTACCAGAAAGTCATCTTACGCTTAGACTGCAAACGCTTCAGCTGGTCAAAGATGTGTGAACGCATAGGTGCCATACCTGCACCACCGCCGATAAACACCATCTCAGCATCAGTATCTTTTGCGAAGAACTCACCAAACGGACCAGAGATAGTCACCTTGTCACCCGCTTTCAGTGACCAGATGTACGAAGACATGATACCTGGTGGCACATCCGGATTACGAGGTGGCGGCGTAGCGATACGCACGTTCAGCATGATAATGCCTTCCTCTTCCGGGTAGTTCGCCATCGAGTAAGCACGAATTGTTTCTTCGTTAACCTTTGACTCGTAACGGAACAGGTTGAACTTGTCCCAGTCTTCACGGAATTTCTCAGGTACGTCGTAATCGGCATACTTAACATGGTGTGGTGGCGCTTCAATCTGAATATAACCACCAGCACGGAAAGGTACTGATTCGCCGTCTGGAATGCCCAGTTTCAGCTCTTTGATGAAGGTCGCTTTGTTATCGTTAGAGATAACAGAACATTCCCACTTCTTCACACCAAAGATTTCTTCCGGCAGTTCGATGTCCATGTCGGCTTTCACGTTAACCTGGCAAGACAGACGCTCACCTTCACGTGCTTCACCTTTAGTGATGTGATCCAATTCCGTTGGCAGAATATCGCCGCCACCAGATTTGATTTTCACGCGGCACTGACCGCATGAACCACCACCACCACAAGCAGAAGAGACAAAGATGCCGCTGCCTGCCAGTGCACTCAGAAGTTTACCACCCGCAGGGGTCGTAATTGCTTTTTCCGGGTCGTTATTGATTGAGATAGTAATGTCACCTGATGGTACCAGCTTGGATTTAGCGAACAGAATCACTAATACCAAAGCCAGGATAATCAAGGTGAACATAACTACGCCAAGAATAATATCCATGAATTATTCCTTATTATCCTGATTACAGCTGTACACCGGAGAAGGACATGAAGCCCAACGCCATGAGACCTACAGAGATGAAAGTAATACCCAGGCCACGCAGACCGGCAGGTACGTCAGAATATTTCATCTTCTCGCGAATACCCGCCAGGGCAACGATAGCCAGCATCCAGCCCACACCTGAGCCAAAGCCGTATACCACAGACTCCGCGAAGTTGTAGTCACGCTGTACCATGAAAGATACGCCACCGAAGATTGCACAGTTAACGGTGATCAGCGGCAGGAAAATACCCAGCGCGTTGTACAGCGGCGGAAAGAAACGGTCCAGAATCATTTCCAGAATCTGTACCAGTGCCGCGATAACACCGATAAAAGTGATAAAGTTCAGAAACGTCAGATCAACGCCTTCAACAATGGCGCCGTCTTTCAGCAACAGGTTATAAACCAGGTTGTTAACCGGTACTGAGATAGTCAGTACGACTGTTACCGCGACACCCAGACCGAAAGAGGTTTTGACTTTCTTCGACACCGCCAGGAATGTACACATCCCCAGGAAGAAAGACAGTGCCATGTTCTCGATGAAAATCGAACGAACCATTAAGCTAATATAATGTTCCATGTTTCCCTTACTCCTTCGCTTCTACTTGATCCGGGCGTAAAGTACGGATAGTCCAGATCATGAAGCCAATCAGGAAGAAGGCAGACGGTGCCAACAACATGATACCGTTTGGCTGATACCAGCCACCTTCAGAGATCAGCGGCAGCACTTGCATACCAAACAGTTTGCCTGAACCCAGCAGCTCACGGAAGAAACCGACTGTCAGCAATACGAAACCGTAACCCAGACCGTTACCGATACCATCCAGCAAAGATGGCAGGGGAGCAGATTTCATTGCATACGCTTCTGCACGACCCATAACGATACAGTTAGTGATGATCAGGCCTACGAATACAGACAGCTGCTTAGAGATGTCGTAAACGAACGCTTTCAGCACCTGGTCAACCACGATTACCAGCGAGGCAATAATCGCCATCTGAGCGATAATACGCACGCTGTTAGGGATTTGGTTACGCACCAGAGAAACAAAGAAGTTGGAGAACGCAGTAACGAAAGTTACCGCCAGCGCCATTACGAACGCGGTTTCCAGCTTAGTGGTTACAGCCAGCGCTGAACACACACCCAGTACCTGCAGGGCGATCGGGTTATTACTAACGATCGGCCCCAGCAGGACTTTTTTCATTTCTTTAGTATCAGCCATTGTTCAGGCCTCCATTGCGCACTTTAGTCAGGAACGGACCGTAGCCGTTATCACCTAACCAGAACTGGAAGGTGTTCTGAACGCCGTCACTTGTCAGCGTTGCACCAGACAGACCGTCGATACCGTGAACATCACCTTCCGGTGCGCCACCTTTCACGACACGGATGGCCGGGGCGAAACTATCGTCAAACAGTTTCTTGCCTTCCCACTGTGCACGCCATTTCGGGTTCTCAACTTCACCACCCAGTCCAGGAGTTTCACCCTGTTCATAGTAAGTGATGCCAGACACTGTGTTGCCGTCGGTCTCAACTGCAACGAAAGCGTACATCATGGACCACAGGCCTTTGCCGTTCACAGGCAGAATCAGCTTCTGTACCTGATTGTTGGCATCTTTTACCAGATACACTTTAGCGACGTCCGCACGACGAATCAGCTTCGCCGGGTCAGTTGCCGGATCCAGCTTCACAGACAGATCCGGATTTTTCGATGCGTCACGCTGGTCATACTCTGCAGGTGATTGACCATCAACAGAGTCAACGAAGTTACCGGTAGCCAGATCAACCAGCTTAGGTTCAATGAACTGATTGTAGGTTTCTGTAACTTTGACACCCTCTTGCAGCAGACCTGCTACAGACAGGATATTACGCTGAACATCCAGCTTAGCGTTCGCTTGCTGCATCGGACGCAGCATGACGGCTGCTGTTGATACCACGATAGAGCACACCAGGCTCAGGACAACAACAACAATCAGCGTTTTCTTGATGCTATCATTCTTATTTGACATGACGAGCCAGTCTCCGTTTGATGTTGCCTTGAATTACTGCATGGTCAAACAGCGGTGCAAACAGGTTGGCGAACAGAATCGCCAGCATCATGCCTTCCGGGAACGCAGGGTTAACCACACGTACCAGAACAGCCATCACGCCAATCAGTGCACCGTACCACCACTTACCTTTATTGGTAAAAGCAGCAGAAACCGGATCGGTTGCCATGAACATCATACCGAAGGCGAAACCACCCAGAACCAGGTGCCAGTGCCAAGGCATAGCGAACATTGCATTGGTATCAGAACCAATAATGTTGAACAGCGTTGCGGCAGCAACCATACCTATCAGAGTACCGGCAATAATGCGCCAGGACGCAATACCCAGATACACAATGAAGGCACCGCCGATCAGAATGAACAGGGTCGAGACTTCACCGATAGAACCAGGAATACGACCAATGAAGGCATCCATCCAGGTCACAGCTTCGCCAGTCACAGTGTTGACCACTGCTGCCTGACCACCGGCTGCCCACTGGCTCAGTGCCGTAGCACCGGAGAAACCATCAGCGGCAGTCCACACCAAATCGCCTGAGATCTGCGCCGGGTAAGCGAAGAACAGGAAAGCACGACCAGCCAGAGCCGGATTCAGGAAGTTACGACCTGTACCGCCAAAGATCTCTTTCGCCACGACCACACCAAAGGTAATACCCAGTGCAGCCTGCCACAGAGGCAGTGTTGGCGGAACGATCAGTGCAAACAGAATCGAAGTCACGAAGAAACCTTCGTTCACTTCGTGCTTACGCACCATACAGAACAGCACTTCCCAGAAACCACCAACGATAAATACCGTGGCATAGATTGGCAGGAAGTAAGTCGCACCCAGCAGCATTTTACTGCCCCAGCCGGCGTCAGCACCTAAGGTGCCACCCAGAGACTCGGTCAGCCAGTAATGCCAGTCACCACTGATAATGGCAGCCAGTTGATCACCTGCATACAGGTGGTTCAGGGCGAATACTGCCTGATGACCTACGTTGTACATACCCCAGAACATGGCAGGGAATACGGCCAACCAGACCATGATCATGATACGTTTCAGGTCGATACTGTCACGCACGTGAGAACCGGTACGGGTTACAATACCTGGGGTGTAAAGCACGGTGGCGACTGCTTCATACAGTGCAAACCATTTCTCATGCTTACCACCTGGCTCAAAGTGGTGTTCGATCTGCTCGAGGTAATTCTTGAGGCTCATGAATTATCCTTCCTTCTCAATCTTGTCCAGGCATGCACGCAGCATTGGACCGTACTCATACTTACCTGGGCACACGAAGGTACACAGTGCCAGATCTTCTTCATCCAGCTCCAACGCACCCAACTGCTGGGCACTGTCAGTATCGCCGGCGCACAGATCACGCAATAGCAGTGTAGGCTCGATGTCCAGCGGCATGACACGCTCATAGTTACCGATTGGCACCATAGAACGCTCACTACCGTTAGTAGTGGTTGTCATGTTGTACAGCTGGCCTGGGAAAAATTGGCTAAAGAAAGCACGTGTTACAGAGAATTTGTTCTTACCAGGAACGATCCAGCCCATGAATTCTTTCTCACGACCTTCACGCAGCGCAGAAATCTGCAGGTGATAACGGCCGAGATAAGCATGAGGGCCAGTCGCCGGAATGCCATTCAGGACAGACCCTGACAGCACACGCAGTTCACCGGTTAACAGCTCAGACTCAGTCAACTGCTCGACAGACGCACCGATAACAGTACGAACCAGACGAGGGTTGTTGACGGCAGGACCTGCCAGAGAAACAACACGCTGAGTGTACAGCTCGCCAGTCAGGAATAACTGACCGAAAGCAATCACATCCTGATAGTTCAGGTGCCATGCAACGTTATGAGCGTCAGCACCGAACAAAGTATGGATGTGCGTACCTACCAGACCGGCAGGGTGCGGTCCGTTAAATACGTGCTCTTCAACATTGGCTTCGCTGCTGCGCGGCAGGCTCGCACCTGACTTACACACATACACCTTGCCACCGGTCAGACGAGACAGAAGCGACAGACCAGCAACAAAGGCTTCGCCTTGCTCGTTGATGATCACTTCTGGGTTGGCTGCCAATGGGTTGGTATCCATCGCATTGACAAAAATCGCCTGTGTTTCAGACTCGATCGCTGGGACCTTGCTGAATGGACGGGTACGTAACGCTGTCCACATACCGGACTCAACCAGCTGCTCGACAATCACAGCACGATCCAGTTGAGCCAGCTCAGCTTTGTCATAGCGGTTAAAGGTGATTTGCTCATCGCCCTCAACATCAATGACAACAGACTGAAGCACACGCTTCGCTCCACGGTTGACTTCCAACACCTTGCCGCTGGCCGGAGCAGTAAATTTCACGCCTGGGTTCTTCTTATCTTCGAAGAGCACCTGACCTTTTTTTACTACATCCCCAACGCGGACATGCATGGTTGGACGCATACCCACGTATTCTTCGCCAAGCAAGGCGACTCGAGAGATGGATTTACCATCATTTATCGCCTGGGTAGGAGTCCCTGCAATTGGGATATCCAGCCCCTTCTTTATTGTAATCATACGCACTTGCACTACATTAACGGGAAAAAGAACTTGTTATTGCGCAACTTAGACACGACTTTCCTTGGTCCGAGGCCGGCTTTCCAGCAACCAGCACCGCAACATCCTATTAACTCTTTCATCACACATTTAAGATGACGAGTTTTTTCGAGGGCCGGATTTTAGCATTAATCAACAGGTTTTTACTATGGCAAACCTCGCTAATCGAACTGAAATTCAGCGATAGCTGATGTGCTAATAATCACGAGAACAGATAAATTTGACCCAACGCACACTTGCGCTGAATCTTCTGCTTGTTGCCTCGAAAATTATATTTTTGTGCTATTTACAAATTGGTATCAAAACGTCAACACCAAAGGACAGTCGGTAAAACTAACGCATTCGATGGTCATAAAACAGTAAAATTCGACGCAAAACTGCATCGAATTTGCAACATATGTTTTCATCCGCTGGCTAAGGCATCACCGAACATTTCACCACATTCGGGACTCATTATAGTCGCCTGAGATGAGAAAAGGCTTGCTAACTGAGCGGCGCAAGCTAAGCGGCTCTAGCACCGCAAGGCCAGCAGCAGGGCTATCACAGGACACTCTGTGACTTAACGGTGCGTATACTACGCCATCACTCAGTTATTGATGACTATCAACTTCAAACTTCGGACTGTAAAAAACCGCAACAAGATGCGGTTTTTGATCCAAGGTGTGATTCACCACTGTTCAGTCGCTTGATGTATTCATCATATCTTAACCAAACTTGCTGCCACCCAAACAAGCGGGGGAAGCCGGTGCAGACTGCTGCGCCTGCCATTCATCCGGGGTGTAAGTGTGAATCGCCAGCGCATGAATGTGATTGGCCAGCTCGTCTGCCAGTACCGTATTAATTGCTCTATGGCGACCAATCAGGCGCTGACCTTCAAATTCATTACTGACCACTATCACTTTAAAATGACTTTCTGCGCCTTCTGGCACATTGTGCATATAACTTTCATTGCGCACTTCCAGATGGGTCGGTGACAATGCAGCTTGCAGTTTCTGTTCAATACGTTCCTGGATCATAAGGCCTCCTGACGCCGGCATGCTAGGTGTCTGAGCAAATGCAGCGAATGAAAATGCGGCGATATCCTGAAAATCGCTGTGTTATGCTCAGCATAACAACACACTTCGCACTGTTAGTCTTTGCAGCTACGTCAGCATCTGCGAAAATATTCAACCCGACAACATACCCTAAAGATAGCCTGAATGAAACCTGAGCTCACCCTGCACGGCCAGACCCTGCAACTGAACCGCTACCCAATTCGTCAAAATGAAACCTTGCAAGCCTGGGATGCGGCGGATGAATACCTGATCAACCAGGTTGAAGACATGAAACAGAAGCAGGCACTCACTCTGGATGCTGAGCGCCCTGTGCTGATCATCAATGACAGCTTTGGTGCGTTAGCATGCTGGTTCGCCCGTCAGGGACAGACGGTATCTGTTGGTGACTCATACATTGCAAGAACGGCCAGCCAGCACAATCTGGCCGCAAACGCGCTGCCGGACATCAGATTCACTGACTGCCTGGCCCCTGTGCCCCCCAAGACCCAGCTGGTGCTGCTGAAGCTGCCTAAAAATAACCGGCTGCTTGTCTGGCAGCTCACCCAGCTTTGTGCCGCTTTACCTGAAGACTGTGTGGTGATTGCTGCCGCTAAAGCCAGGGATATACATTCCTCCACACTCAAACTGTTCGAGAAACATCTGGGCCCGACCAGTACGTCACTGGCGGTGAAAAAAGCACGACTGATTTTCTGTCAGCCGGATAAAAATCTGGCGGCATCGCTGCCGGAAACCCAGCGCTGGGAGGTGCCTGAGTACAAGCTCACCTTAACCAACCATGCCAATGTGTTTTCCGGTGAAAATCTCGACATCGGAGCCAGGTTATTGCTGGAACATATCCCTCAGGATCCGGCACTGAAGCACATTATCGACTTAGGTTGCGGAAACGGGGTGATTGGCTTGCAGGCAGCCAGACTCAACCCACAGGCGAAAGTGACCTGTGTCGATGAAAGTTACATGGCCGTGGCGTCTTGCCGGGAAAATGCTGACCTGAATCTGACTCATCCGGAACAACTCGAAGCTAAAGTAGATAACTGTTTGGAAAGTATGGCAAATAGCGACGCTGATCTGGTGTTATGCAACCCGCCTTTCCACCAGCAAAATACCATTACCGATCATATTGCCTGGCAAATGTTCTGTGATGCAAAGCAAAGCCTAAAGCAGCACGGACGTTTGATAGTGATAGGTAATCGTCATCTTGGCTATGATGGAAAGCTTAAGCGCCTGTTTGCTAAAGTACATAAAATTGCTCAGAACCCTAAATTTGTGGTTTATCAAGCTGAAAAATAAGCCCATAATTTTGCTCATTGCGGCTGGCGACAGCCTGTTTAATAAGGAACAAACCGGATGAAACCCTTCATTTTCGCCGTATCACTGCTGGCGCTGACGGCCTGTACGGCACCGACTGACTCCCAGCTTTCTATCCAGCCCTCCCCTTCACTGGCCAAACAGCCAGACCTAGAAGGGCAAAGCCTGACCCTTGAAAGCCGCGACCTGCGCACCGCCCAGTTTGTTGCTGTGGTTGATAACGGCGATCAGAACGTCCATCCCCTGCACGCGAAAGAAAACCTGCGCCTGACATTACAAGACGCACTTTCTCGTCAGCTGAGCTCTCAGGGCGTGCAAATCGGCCACGAAAGCCAGAACACCATGCGACTGGATATTCTTGAAGCTATCGTCAATGTCAAACAGAGCGCCTTCAGCCACACCTTAAACAGCAAGTTGCAGCTGCAGCTGGTTTTGACAACCCCTAATGGAAAATTCATCAAACGTTATGCGGGTAAATCATCCCGCGAGGGCGCGATGACAGCGTCAACAGAGTCAATGGAAGTGGCAATGACGGGCCTGATGGATGCCGTACTGCGTGACATCCAGTCTGATACGGAACTGAACAGCTACATGGAGGAGAACCTGTAATGCGACATTTTATCACCGCCACCCTGCTGGCACTTTCGTTTTCAGCCTCGGCCGCCACTCAGATTGCCATTGAAACCAGTCTGGGCGAATTTGTGGTTGAGCTGAATGAAGAGCAGGCCCCAGTTACCACCAAGAACTTCCTGCGCTATGTCGAAGACGGCAGCTATACGGGCACCATTTTCCACCGGGTTATTCCGGGATTCATGGCGCAAGGTGGCGGGTTTGATGCCGATTTGCAGCAGCGCCAGAGTTACGAGCCTATCAAGAATGAATCAGATAACGGCCTGAGCAACCAAAGAGCCACCATAGCCATGGCGCGGACACAAGTGGCCGATTCAGCCACGCGTCAGTTCTACATCAATTACCAGAACAATACCTTTCTTGACGGCCGCTCGGGCAAGCCGGGTTATGCGGTGTTCGGAAAAGTTGTGAAAGGGTTCTCAGTTATTGAAAAAATGGCCGCGATTCCTACCACTACAGTCCGCTCAATAGGTATGAAAGATGTGCCTCAGCAGCCTATAGTTATTAAAGCTATTAACCTAATCAACAAGTAGATTGACGACCCTGGCCGTTAATCTTCGGCCAGGGTGGTGCCTATGCTCAAACTTGTTTCCTCAATACCGGATGTGCCGACAGAGCAAATTGCCAATCACATTACTGATTACGCACCCGCTCTGGCTATTTCTATGCTGGGCACCATTAACGGTGATACCAGCTACGACTCCTTAAAAAAAACCTGCACTGAGCATCTGCATGACTGGTGGCTGCTGTCGATCCCCAGTGGTACGCCTGACAATGCCTATGAGTCCGTGTACTGGTATCTGCTGCATTTGATGGAATCACTGGAAGAGCACCAGTTGCTGGGCAACTGCTTTATCCAGTTTCGCGTCACTGCCGGCGCTAAATTCCTGCTGGGTATCGGTGAGGCGCCCGAGAAAATGCAGGGCATTCGCCCCTAAAGCAGTACTTTGCCCCCAAACTCACCACACTTTGACTTTCCGATGGTTTTTCTCACCCGCGCTTGCTGTTACC
Source organism: Photobacterium sp. SP02 (assembly GCF_038519165.1). Lineage (NCBI taxonomy): Bacteria > Pseudomonadati > Pseudomonadota > Gammaproteobacteria > Vibrionales > Vibrionaceae > Photobacterium > Photobacterium sp. SP02. The sequence goes on along the minus strand of NZ_JASJOJ010000043.1, from coordinate 5,504 downwards.
TTATAGCGCTAAATCTGGAACCAGATAGTAATCAGTAGCAGAGGCCACTCCACATGGAGCACACCGTCGACGATCGCCCGAACACCGGGTGGCGCGTATATCTCGAAAAAAAAGTTCTCATCATGCTGGCACTCGGATTTTCGTCCGGTCTGCCCATTTTGCTGGTCTTTGGCACCCTGTCCTTCTGGCTGCGTGAAGCCGAAGTCAGCCGCACTGACATTGGCTATTTCAGCTGGGTCGCGCTCGCGTACGGCTTTAAATGGATCTGGTCACCACTGATAGACCGCTTCCCCGTTCCTGTACTGTCCAGCTTATTGGGTCGTCGCCGTGGCTGGATGGTGTTCTCGCAACTGCTGATCATTGCCTCACTGTGCGGTATGGCGTTAAGTAATCCGCAGATTGATTTATACCAGTTAGCGGTATTTGCGGTGATAGTGGCGTTTTCTTCTGCATCGCAGGACATAGTGATTGATGCCTACCGGATAGAGCTGGCAACGGAACGCTTGCAGGCCGCGCTGGCTGCCGCTTATATGACAGGCTACCGGCTGGCCATGATCATGGCTGGCGCTGGCGCGCTGGCCTTTGCCGCTTTATTTGGTTCAGACACCGGCTATGACCCTATCGGCTGGAAAACTGCTTATTTCATCATGGCCGGCTTTATGGCCGTCGGCCTGATCACCGCGCTTTGCATTCATGAACCGGCACGTAACGGCAAAGAAATGGATGCGCTGGAAGCGGAGATCCGCCAAAGGCTGGCGGCCGGAAACATGCCGCACTGGCTGGCCCGCATCTGTGCCTGGTTTTATACCTCTGCGATCATGCCTTTTATCGATTTCTTCTCGCGCTATGGGAAAGCTGGCCTGCTGCTGCTGGCGCTGATCGGCTGTTACCGTATCTCAGACGTCGTCATGGGCGTGATGGCCAATGCTTTCTATGTCGATATGGGGTTCAGCAAAACCGAGGTCGCTTCTGTCTCGAAAATATACGGCGTGATCATGACACTGGCAGGTGCGGGCCTGGGCGGTATATTAATTTACCGCTATAACACGCTACGGATTCTGGCCTTGGGTGCTGTACTGGCTGCTTTCACTAACCTGCTGTTTATGGCCTTCACCTATATTGGCAACAGCCTGCCTATGCTGACTTTGGTGATCTCGATCGATAACCTGAGTGCGGGCATTGCCACCGCCGCCTTTATTGCTTTTATGTCCGGCCTGACCAACGTGGCGTTTTCTGCCACCCAATATGCCCTTTTCAGCTCCATCATGTTGCTGTTCCCGAAATTTCTCGCCGGTTTTTCAGGCCTGTTTGTTGATCACTGGGGCTATAACATCTTCTTTCTGAGTACCGCACTGATCGGCTTACCTGTGCTGATCCTCATCAAAGCGGTGGCGAAATACGCCCCGCATCAGAACTAAAATAGCCTTGTCCGGGAACTTTATCTGGCCTGAGTGTTCCAATATGCCAGGTCAGATAGCTTGCCCCTCTCCGCTCTGTTTCTATATCTGTTGATAATTCTGACTCTCAAGTTGACTTTATTTGATCTAAGTTAACTTTCCCGCATACCAGACATGAGTAATAACTGACCTATTACTCATTTAGATCAGAAAAATTACATTCAATAGCGAACAAAAAGAGATCAAAATCACTTTTGATTTTTTTTGCAATCCATTACACAAGATCAAACTCACAATCAAAAAACAACTGCTCGTTTGTTACATTCACATTAGTGACATCAAACAATACACTTCCCGCCATTGATACGGACTGGTCAAAAAAGTCCGGTGTTTTAATTCAATTAGCGAGAGTTGACGATGCGTAAATCCCTTGTTGCACTGAGTGTACTGGCAGCTTCCCTGTCTGCTGCTACAAATGCTGCTGATTACACCGACGGTAATATCCACAAGAACGACTACAAATGGTCTCAGTTCAACCTGATGTACGCATTTGACGAGCTGCCAGGCGAATCCAGCCACGACTACCTGGAAATGGAATTCGGCGGTCGTTCCGGTATCTTTGATCTGTACGGTTATGTCGACATCTTCAACTTGGCCAACAGCCCAAGCAGCGATAAAGCAACTGCGCCAAAAATGTTCATGAAGTTTGCGCCACGTGTTTCTCTGGATGCACTGACCCAGACCGACCTGTCTTTCGGTCCGGTACAAGAGCTGTACTTCGCTACCCTGTTTAACTGGAACGGCGCAGCAACAACTAACTCAGACGGCTCAATCAATGGTGCAAGCGTAAACAACTCTTTCTGGGGTCTGGGTTCTGACATCAACGTGCCATGGTTGGGCAAAATTGGTCTGAACTTCTACGGCTTGTATGACCTGAACAAAAAAGACTGGAACGGTTACCAGATTTCGACCAACTGGTTCAAACCTTTCTATACCCTGGACAACGGCAGCTTTGTGTCCTACCAGGGTTACATTGATTACCAATTTGGTGTAAATGATGACTTCGGTGCACTGTACTCTTCAAATGGCGGTGCTATGTTCAACGGTATCTACTGGCACTCTGAGCGTTATGCGGTGGGTTACGGTCTGAAAGCCTATAAAGACGTTTACGGTCTGAAAGACGGTGGTCTAGCAGGAAAAACGACTGGCGTCAGCCACTATGTCAGCGTGACTTACAAGTTCTAAGTCTTACCCTGAGCAACATTGTGATTCCTGCAAAGGCGCCTTCCCGGCGCCTTTGTTTTTCGTTCTAACTCCTGAGACAATTTTATTTTCCTGCCAACCCCTTTCATCTGCCTGATTTGCTAACTGATTTCTAAAGTTACGATCTGTATCACTCTCCAGAGCACGGATTATTTTCTTACTTCTAAGGCATCCCATCGGCAATCCACTAATCTTTTAAGTTAGACACTGTCTTTCTGTTAAGAAACAAGACTCTTGACAGAGGTGTTACTAAGCAATGGCAACGATAAACGATAAGTGAGAACGCCAACATGAAACAGACTCGTTTAGCTTTGGCTCTTGGAGCAGCACTGGTATGCCCCGGAACCGCTTTTGCCGCTGATTATACTGACGGCGATATCCATAAGAATGACTATAAATGGTTTCAGTTCAACCTGATGTACGCACTGGAAGAGTATCCTCGCGCGCCCAGCGATCCATCCGGTCATGACTATCTGGAAATGGAATTTGGTGGTCGCTCGGGTATTTTTGATCTTTACGGCTATGTGGATTTCTTCGATCTGACAGAAAGCGATGCCAGTGACAAGAAAGACAGACCCAAAATGTTCATGAAGTTTGCGCCACGGGTTTCGCTTGATGCCTTAACCAAAACTGATCTCTCATTCGGCCCGGTGCAGGAGCTCTATTTTGCCACCCTGTTCAATTGGGGAGGCGGCGCGCAGGACGTCAATAACTCCTTCTGGGGGATAGGCTCCGATATCATGGTGCCCTGGTTTGGTAAAGTCGGCCTGAATCTGTATGGTTTGTACGATGTCAACGCCAAAGACTGGAACGGCTACCAGATATCCACCAACTGGTTTAAACCCTTCTATACCTTTGCTAATGGCTCATACATTTCCTATCAGGGCTATATTGATTACCAGTTCGGTGCCGATGATGAGTTTAACGGCAATTCCCAGGCCACCCATGGCGGGAACTGGTTCAACGGGCTTTACTGGCACTCTGACCGCTTCTCGGTCGGATACGGTCTGAAACTCTTCTATGATGTCTACCTGATTGAAGATTCCGATAGCTTTGAGTCAACCGGCCCATCCCATTATTTCTCTGTCACCTATAAATTCTGAACCACATCCGGTCCGGGTACTCAGGTATCCGGACTTTTGCTTTACCCCTTGATTTCACAACCGCTACAATAGGCTTCAGTAATTCCTTTCCCAACAGGCAATACCGTGAAGATTACCTTAGTCGGCGCTGGCGCCATAGGCAGCCTCTGGGCAGGTGCTCTGGCCAGACAAGGCCATACCATCCACCTTTGGCGACGCCAGACTGACAGCGCCTGTACGCTGAACTGGCAGGGCCCAGATGCGCCGGATGCAGACACTTTCACCTTTCGCTGTAATCAGCCCGACCAGCTCAGCCGCAGCGATATTGTTCTGATCACAGTAAAAGCCTTTCAGGTTTCTGAGGCAATAAAGCGCATAGCCCCCTGGCTGGACGCCTCAACGCCTGTGATTGTGATGCACAACGGCATGGGCACTGAAAACGAGGTGCTGCAACTGCTGCCTGATAACCCGGTACTGTATGCAACCACCTCTCAGGCGGCGTTACGTGTCGACAGCCACAGCGTACGCCATACAGGATCTGGCCCGACCTGGCTGGGCGCCGTGAATGCAGCCGGCAATCAGTGGCAGGCACTGGCCGGGGTGCTGAACACGGCTCTGGCTCCCTGCCAGTGGCATGATGATATTCACTATCCGCAATGGCAGAAACTGGCAGTCAATTGCGCCATCAATCCGCTGACGGCCATCCACCAATGCCGCAATGGCGATCTGGCTGCGCCGGATTTTACCGCCGAACTGACGGATATCTGTCGCGAAGTCGCGGCTGTCATGACAGCCGTCGGCTACACCACCCGCACCGAAGAGCTATTGCAACGTACTCTGACGGTTATCAGGGCCACGGCGGCCAACTTTTCATCCATGCAGCAGGATGTTGCCAATCAGCGACCAACAGAAATCGACGCCATTACCGGCTTTCTGATTGAGCAGGCACACCATTTTCAGCTTGCCGCCCCGGCAAATACCGCCGTGTGGCAACAGATAAAACACTTGGAGCAAAATTATGACTAACCCATCGAAATCCTCAGTCCTGCCACTAAAAGTGGCTGTCTGTATCGCCCCCGGCAGCGAGGAAATGGAGGTCATCAACACGGTTGATATTCTGATCAGGGCCGGCATGCAAGTCACCATTGCCAGCGTGGCTGAGGATGGCGCACTGGCGGTGAAAGGCTCGCGGGGCATCACACTGACCGCAGACTGCCCGCTGGTTGAGATTGCCGATGAACAGTTCGACTGTGTGGTTCTGCCCGGCGGGCTGCCTGGCGCAGAATATCTCAGAGACAGCACGCTGACGGTTGAATTCGTCAAGCAGCATAAATACGACGGTAAGCTTGTGGCGGCGATCTGTGCCGCGCCTGCTGTGGTGCTGGAACATCACCAGCTGTATCCGGACGCGCTGATGACGGCTCACCCGGCCTTTGTTGACCGTATTCCTGAGCACCGCCGCCGTGAAGGTCGCCGCGTGATGTTTGATGTGAACAATAATCTGCTGACCAGCCAGGCACCGGGCACCTCGCAAGAGTTTGCACTGGAAATCATCACCCTGCTGCTGGGTAAAGCAACAACCGCCAAAGTGGCAGAACCTATGGTGATGTGGCCGAGTATGAGTTATGACGTGGTGGGGAAAAGCTGATATTCCCTCCCCTTCGTAATTCGTAAGAGGAGGGAATCATCGTGGTTTCAGTCATCGCGGTACAATCCCTCCCCCTTTTCAAGGGGGAGGTTAGGAGGGGGTTAAAAGGCACTG
>NZ_JASJOJ010000042.1:0-39788 GCF_038519165.1 Photobacterium sp. SP02 | reverse complement strand
TCACCATTAACGGTTTTGCTGATCCGGCGTCCCAGAGGATCATAAGTATAGGCAGCGGTCACTTCGATGCTGGATTGCAGTGTGGTTTCACCATTTCCGGCATCTGCGCTGATCACCCGCTCGCGCTGGTAACCGACCAAACGTTCTGCGTCGTTATAGGTGAAGGTTTCGATGGTGCTGCCGTCTTTACGGGTTTTCTTGCTCAGGTTACCGCGCAGGTCATATTCGTAGCTGAACTGATTATCTTCCAGCAACTTGCCGTCCGGGCTGTAAACACCGCCGAAGTCTAACCGGTTGCCTAAATCATCGTACTGATACTGATATTCACCAGTGACTGTGTTCGCCTGTATTAAACGCTGGCTGGCATCGTATACAAAGGTCTGATTCACACCATCCTGAGTGATGCTTTCCAGTAACCCCGACAGACTGTACGCATACTGCCAGTCTTTACTGAACGCGCCCTGGTTGTAACGCCGTGAGGTTAAACGGTTTAATGCATCGTACTGATTGGTTAACACCAACCCGTCGGGTGTTTGCTGCCGGGTAAGAATCCCGTTGGCATTCCAGTTGAATGAATAGCTCCCTTGCGGGGTGGTCATGTTCTGGATCTGACCATTAGCATCATAAGCGTAACTGACGGGTGTCCCTGCGTTATCCCATTGTGCAATCTCACCAAATGGGGTGTAGCTGTACTGATGGGTCAACCCCTGACTGGTTTCCGACGTCAGCCTTGCCCATTGGTCATAGGCGCGAGTCAGGGTATCGTTGGCATTGCTGATTTTGGTCAGCTGACCACGCGCATTATAAGCGTATTCAACCACTTCCGAGCCAACCGACAGAATCACCAGCCGCTTACCATCGTCATATTCATAACGGGTCACGATCCCCATCGGGTCGGTACTGCTGGCCAGCAGATTATCCGTCCGGTAGGTATAGCTTTCTTTGCTGCCGTCATAGCGGGTCAGCACACTCAAACGACCATAGCTGTCGTAGCTATAAGTTTCCGTGGCGCCATTGGGTGCAATCACAGCCGTCAGCTTTCCGGCTTCGTCGTAGGTATAGCGGGTTTCAAGACCTGCCGGGTCCCGCTCGCTGAGTTTACGGCCTAATGCATCGTACTGATAACGCCAGCTTTGCCCGGCGGCATCCGTCACTTGCGTTAAGTAGCCATTGCCGTCATAACTCAGGGTTTGGGTTTGCCCCAGTGCATTCACGACAGCAACAAGCTGCCCCTGATTGTTGTATGTGAAGGAAGTGACATTGCCTTCCGGGTCTGTGCTGCTGGCAAGCAAACCATTTGCCAGATAACTGCGATGCGTCGTATCCCCTTTCGGCGTGGTGACTGAGGTCAGGTTGTGGCTGGCATCATAAGTCAGCGAGATGGTTCGGGATGCGCCACTGTCTGAGGTTTCAAGACTGCCATTGGCAGGCAGATAAACCATGGCATTCGGATACCGGCTTTCTCCCGGATACTGGTATTGCGTGATGAGATAACCGTGGTGCTGCTGCGTCACCCGATCGGCATCATCTCGGCTTACCGTCTGGCTGTAACCCATGGGATCGGTCACAGATGTCACATAGCCTTTTTCATCCCGCGTATACACGGTTTTGTAACCCAGTGAATCAATATCTTCGATGCGCTGACCACCCGCACTGAGTTTAAAACGCCAGTTCGCGCCGGTGCTGTCCGTTTTGGTCACCCAGTCGGCACTGTAGTCGTAATTGAAGGTATTACTGCCCTCGGTGTAAGATTTCACGCGGGCGCCGTTGTAAGTGACCGAGGTCACTACAATGCCGGTTTCATCGCGGATCTCTTTCAGTTGACTGTAAACAAAAGCATCACCACTGGGCTGATACCGACCATACAGATAGGTTAGGGTCTCACCCGTAGGATCAGTGACAGCAACCAGTTCACCGTCCGCGTTGTAATCGTAAAGCCACTGGCGTCCGGCCTGATCGGTCACGGCCTGCACACGGCCACTGGCATTGTAAGTCAGCGTCAGCGACTGAGAGAAACCATTACTCAATTTGATCAGGCGCTGATTTTCATCGTATTCATACTGCACCTGATTGTTGTTGCGGTCGGTTTTTCGCAGCACCAGTCCTGACGAAGAAAAGGTCACCGAGTGGCCTTGTTCAAAGGCAAGGGTTGGTGTTTCACCATCAATCAGGGTTGCTTTCACGCGATCCGGCGACTGATAGCCGCCTTGTCCATCCGGCAGGAAAGTCATCCGGCGACCGTTGCCAACGCGATACACAAATTTCGTGATGGTTTCGACGCCGCCATCAGCGGTCTCCTGCGTATCGGTGACTTTAAACAGAGAAATTTCGCAATTGAAGGTCCAGCCTTTCCCGAAGGGACCATCTTTCGGGTCATTCGAGTTAAAGACCCGGCGAATCGACAAAGGCGTCGCTTGGCCCACGACCAAATCCACGTCATGCCAAACGAAGTGGCCGGTTTTTAAATAAACCGGGGAGCCCTGTTCACAACTACTCTCTTCACTTTCCGATTCACCGGGCCCAGGCTCATTTTTCGGATTATTGTTCAGCGTGGTATCGTGCCCCTGATCCCACGGGTAGTGATACGCCAGTAACGGAGAACTGAATAACAGCGCACTGAAAAATGCCGTCACCGCTGCGAGTCTGATCTTCATGATACATTCTCCTCTGCGGGAACCGTTTCAGGCTGGATGGCGCGAATAGATTGCGTGTACTGATTGAATCGTGTCTTTATCTGCTCCAGCTTTGCCTGTTTTTCCGGATGAGACAGCAGGTACACGGCAATATCCCCTTCATGCACAACGCCAAAACGCGCATGTTCTGCCGGTGAACAATCATAACGTGCGAAGGCTGCATTCACTTTCTGCGCAATCTCCGAGTCGGCTCCATACATCAAATCCACATTGGCCTGTTGCTGTAGCAAGATCAGGCGTTGCGCCATTCCATCCACCGTATGCTGGCGTGACTCAATCTCAATAGAAACATACTGCTCAATGCTCAGATTGCATGCGGCCATAACGGGCGCTGTTACCCATGCGAACAATACGGCAATAAGAAATTTCATAGTCTGCTTACCTGTAATTTGATAAGACGAACGATCATTAGTAATACACCCGCTGGACGGTATAGAGGTACGGGCTGACATACCCTTGCGGGTCAATAGCACGGATGCCGAGGCGATATTTCCCGGGGGCAACACTATTGCCGTCGTCGGCTTTTGCGTCCCACACCAGTTGCTGACTCCCCGCAGCCACATTGCTGAATAGTTGCCGCCGAACCAGTGCACCGGTATCGATATCGCTGACGCGAAGTTCAATATCGGCAGGTTTATTCAGTGAGAAAGACAGATGACTGTTGCCATCGCTGGTTTCGGTATGGGTATTCGGTACCACGATAGAAGGCTGTGCCTTAAAGCTGTTCAGCACCGGGCCGGAGGACAAAAAGATGGTATTATCCCCCATCGAATATCCCCAGATACCAAACAAGAACTTGTTCGAAGCGGTCGTCACAACCGGCTTGCCATCATCGCCCAAACCACTCCACACGATGCGGTGCTTGCCTTTGCCCAGCGGCTCGCGGTTTTTAAAGGTCACCAAGCGGGTATTAGTATTGAATAACCCCATAAACGCCGTCACCTCAGAAGGCTTGTTCAGCGTAAACTCAATCACCAAAGGTTTGTTGTTATAGGGCTCAAAAGTACTCGGGATCCGGCTGCGACTGGGGTTATAGGCCGCGCCACTGGTTGAAGGACGTAAATCAAAACGCACAACCCTGCCGTCTTTGCGATAGTTCAGCACGGCATAATAATCGCCCTGTGGCAGTGGCTGTCCCTGAGCATCCAGTCCATTCCAGATATCTTCATAAGTGCCTGCCTCCCTCTCCTGCCAGGGAACAAGCGTACGGACGATCTGACCCAGGCGATCTTCAATTTGCACCGTGAGGTACAGATCGGCACTGATGACGGTTTTCACCCGTGCGGCCTGCCCGGCTGTCGGATCAATACTGTTGCCAATAATGCTCAGGCTCAGACTTTCCTGTACCGTGACCTGCTGAACATCTTTGGCACTGCTGCCGTCACTGAACTGCACCGTCAGCGTGGGGAAAAAGGTTCCGGCACTTTTGTAAACCCACTGAACCGGATCCAGGGTAGAAGTGATTTCATCGGTGAGCCCATCGCCATCGAAATCCCAGAGCAAATCCTGAACAGCCACTGAATCCCTGTGGGTGACCGCCGGTGTCAAAGTCACCGTCAGCGGAGCATCCCCTGCTGGGTTATCTAGTGAAACACGGGCCGTCGGTGAGTCCGGATCCACAGCGCGAATTTCAATATTCGGTAACGCAACCCGGGTTTGTTTGCCCAGCGTGTCGGTCACAGACACGGACGCCTGAAAATTGCCGACTTGCTCAAAAGTAAAGCTCACGGTTCCGGCAGTATCACTGGTCGTATCCACCAGCCCATCACCGTTAAAGTCCCACGCAACGCTCGCGATCCCCTCATTATCTGTTGCACTTGCCGTAAATTGCACAGTCAGGGGCACATGACCATTGGTTTGATTCACTGTGGCACTGACAACAGGCGCTGCATTCTCCACTTCAATGTCAATATACCCCGTATCTTTTCGACCAATGGAGTCGGTAATTTCCAATGCTGTCTGATAAGTACCGGGCATATTGAAGGTATAACTCTGGCTTCTGCCAACGGTATCCTGGCGATCGAATACCCCGTCACCATCAAAATCCCAGCGATAATAATTAATCGCTTTATCCGTTGTAATATTCGGACTGAACAAGACTTTCAGCGGAGCTTCACCGGAAGCTGGCACTGCGATAATTTCCGATTGAATCGGCACCGAAATTTCAGCGAGCAAAGAAAACTGTGCTTCTGACTGATTACCCCAGGTATCTTCCGCTTTCACAACCAGGGTAAATTCACCATCTGCCCAGGGAGAAAGCGGCTTGATGATTAAATTATCTTCCAGCCATTCCAACGCAAATTCAGTATTCTTTGTTGATGTAACGGTATAGTCTGCAGGTTCCTGAGACAGATGTGCATCTGTCACCTGTACAATCACTGGCTGATATTCACTCGTCAGCGGCTCATTGACTTCCGGACTGATGAGGGAAATATCCGGTCCGCTCAGATCGGCTTCACCGAGATACACCCATGGTCCCCAGGGCGATAAACTGCCCGGCTCCAACCAAATCGTCCACCAGGCTGCAAGATAAAGCTTCCCATTGAAAAACACCGCATCGCCATGGCGGTAAACCTCATGACGGGACCAGGCAGGCGGCAAACTGTTAATGTAAATCGGCGTCCAGACATGAGGAGAAACGTCTGGTTGTTCACCCCGGTTCCAGAATTTCGCCAGATATAAATGATCTTCATACACGACAAGATCTTTCCCCCGATAAATCTGGGTTTCCTGCCATGGGGGGGCATCAAATAATTCAACGGCTACCGCCTGACAACTTGTCATCAATACAAATGCCAAGACGACATAATGAAAAGCTTTCATCATGCTTCCTTTGAATGAACCTGAGGATAAATGAATAGAAAAAGCCTAGACAACGAGAGCCGCTGTTTGTTTACTTTTTAATGTGGATTATCAGAAAGGTGAGAAGCAGCAATTTGCTATGAAAATGACAACACCATCAGTTTCTTTCAGAGGCGCTTGTTTTGTTTGTGCGCGGTATTACGGTCAGTGAAATATCAAGAAACGCACCAACAAATAGCCCTGAGAAACAATTATTCATTCACAAATTTAACGGACGAAACACCCACCTGTCCGTCGAATCCGGTAATGTTAACGGTCAGATAATGAACGCCCTTCGAATAATTCGAGGGCTTAAATTGCCAGGTAAAAGGCACATAACCCTGTTCTTCTTCCGAAACGAACTCACCATCAATGAAAAAGCCGACTTCATATAAACTCTCTTCAACCAGGCCGCGATCCTGTTGGGGAATATCGACTTCGACGGTGGCCAGTTGGCTCTCCGGGTTTTGCTTTAATTCCAACTGTACGAGTGGGTCCAGCGGCAGGTACTTGGGTTTGAAAAACACCTTAGAAAGTAATTGCCCGTTTCGCGTTTCCTGAATGCTGGCTCGCTGATCCGCAGATTGTTCAGGGTATCCCAAAGACTGACGCCAATGTGTGTAGCTTTTTGCTTCATTCCGCCATGTGATAATACTGTTATCAGGGAGCTGATACGCCGTTGCCATCACAGCGAAATTTTCCAGACCGGTAAACGGAAACACATCTGAAGTATCGCGACCATTCCACTGAATCACATGGGCCCCCGCCGCTTTGGGTTGCCAATTCACAATGGTGCGTAACATTGCCCCTGATTTAATGCCAGCGCGCATCAATACCCGGGCTGGCGTATCCAGGTTAATTTTCAAGCGGTGAGGCGACTCTATGGTGAGTGGTACATGCTCAATCACTTCTCCGCCAGAACTGTCTTGAGGGGAAACAGAAATTAATGCTCCGTTTTGCCGGTAACGAATCACAGGAAACCAGGCTTCGTTTGGCACTGGCTGATTCCGCATGTCCGTCCCGTTCCAGGACAACTTGAGTAAACCTGCAGCTGTAGATTGCATCGGATATAAAGTCTTCACCAAATCACCATCAGGCGAGACAATATCAACCTGAAGCTCAGTTGCCTCAACCACACGGATCATGATCGGAAATTGCTGATCGCGTGCAATATCAAACGTATGAGAAGTAAAGGATTCTATTACAAAAGGATGCGAATCAGCCTGAGCAAACCATGGAAACACTGTCATCATGACAATCATTAACCAAGCATAACGACTTTCCACTATTTTCACTGTGTAATCTCCAAATCCCTGATATCACGAATATGATCCAACTGGATCTGTTTTTCACCCTCGTCACTCATTTGCATTAACTGGCCGCGACCACCTGTCCGGCGTACGAAAAAAAGCTCGCCAGTGTGTGACAATGATGGCCAGAGATCTGTGCCATCCGTTCGGGTCAGCTGCGTTGATTCTCCGGATTTGTTGGTTTGCCACAGCTGAAAATGCTTTTTCGTTCGTAAGCTATACACAGTCCGTTGCTGATGCGTATCCCAGATCGGATATCTGACGATCCCATTGTGCAGCGTCAGTTGCTTTGCATAGCGAGTCGCCCGATCTTTTACCCAAGCTTCCTGAACAATCCCACCGCAGTCCAGCATGCATGTGACAACACTGAACATGTATTTATCGTCATTTGCGCTTGGGTCAAATATTTTACCAAGCTGCTGATGAATATCATAAAAACGCTGTTGCCGGGGTTGCCATACAGTCAACGCTGTCCGTTCACTTTTCCGCTCAAACAACCGAATGGCAATGAGCGACTGTCCTTGTTCACCAAGCCGGATTTGCGTAAAAGCGTCCGCCGCATCGCTGGATACTAAAGTGCGCGTGACGGCGTTTTGTCTGTCCGATATCGTGCCGTCCGCGCGGATAAATACCATGCGATTTGCTGACGGCGACCAGGTGAATTCCCGGGGTTCGGTTAAGTCACTGACTCGCTCAGGCAGACCATTTTCATCCACAGTAAATGCCCGCCAGCCTTCCGTTGTCAGACCAATAAACGACATTCCGCAGGGTAATAAATCCTGTGCCAGGCTCAACGACGGTAGCCACAAGGTAACAAGGAGGATGAGCCATACTTTCATCCTGTACTGACCCTTCGCATCGGTTTCAGACGAAGCAATAATCTTCGGAGAATACCGACACCAATCAGTATCATCATCACAATCAACACCATCTGTATGATGGGATGACGAGACTCCGTACCAATTGACAAAGCGTGCCAGGCAGCCAGATAAAACGCTGGAATCGCAAACAGGTGCCCCCATTTTTGCAATGTCCCGGACAGCCAGATTCTGGCAAAAACAGCCGACAGGATCAGAATCAGCGCAACCAGCCCTACCGTAATGCGCGCGTGATAATAATCGTCAATATCCGGCAGTAAAAAATGGCCTGTAAAGTGACCGCTTCTGAGTGAAGTTGCCGCAATGAAGCCACTGACATGGAGCAATACCATCAGGAGCACACTTACCCCGACCCAACGATGCACCCTTTGCTTGTTTGCAAAACTGAATTTGACGTGAAATAGCCCGATGAGCGCCTGAACACCAAAAAGGAGCAGAGAAATCAAAGCCGCCAGTTTAGACAGGACGTAAAATCCCTGACCAACAGGGACGAAATCAGTGAAATACAGAAACGGATTGCCGGTATTTCTGCTCCATACGATCAGCGGCAGAAACACAATAAGCAGGGTTACAAATAGACATTGCACCCGATTGATTTTCAACATCACCACTCCCTGGCTCATGGTTATTGTTCAGTTGGGAGTCCGGCAGAACGCCAGCCGTTTAACCCCGCCGGTTCCATTAAAACAACATTCTTGAGCCCTTTATTCTGCAGTGCTTTTGCTGTTTCAAAACCGCGGAAGTCTTTCAAACAATACGGGACAACATAGCCATAGCCTTCCATATCTGAAACATTAAGCTCATTGATTTCTCGCAGTGGAATATTTATGGCGCCCGGAATGTGCGACTCTGCATATTCATCCGGTTCTCGGGTATCAATGAAGAGTACAGCCCCTTCCCGTTGTGCTTTTGCCAGCACCTCAACCTTTTCCTGAGTCACACCATGCGCATATTCAGCGCTGAACCAGTTGGCCTGCGACTGAAAAGCCAGTAACCCGAATAAACATACGAAAAACCGCATTGCCAATCCTTTGCACAAAATCGTTATTGAAGAACATAGAAAAAGATATGCAACTCTGCTGATTACAAGCAAGAAAGTTCGGCCTGGCCGGCAGTTGAACTATTAAACTGTGGGCCCGCTCTAAATCATGGAGTGATAACAAACAAATCAGTTACAAACAGCGTTCATGTGTCAGTTCACAGATTATGATTGACGAACTATTGTTCTCCTCCCGGACAAAGCGTGATCTCACTATCCATTTTCAACTTAGATAACAGCGCATTGGTGAAATTTCGTGATCCAATAGTCAAAAAATTACTCTTGAACCTATTTTTTGGAATACCCCCCTACAAAGTGTGATCCACACACTCAGCCCCCCTGCTACTCCATAAATCAATAGCTTCAGGGAGGATGTTACGCCTTTATTGCAGGCGCAGAATAAAAACATCCATTACGGACGCAATCCTTCTCAAAAAAAAGCACTAGGATTAATTTCATGCAGTGCAAATGTTGACTGAGGGGCGCGCTAATCAGGGTGAGCATTACCTGTACCTGAGCACTCTGATTGCTGCATTCGGCGGAGCCGAAAGCAAACAAGATAATAAAAACGCATCCATCAAGGAGTTAAGCAATGAAACTGAACAAAATCTGCCTGACAGCCGCTGCCGTCTCCGCAGCACTGATGTCTGCCGCTACTTATGCAGAAGTGGACTTTCACGGTTATATGCGTGCGGGTGTCGGTGTGAGCGGTGAAAACGGTTCAACTGTCGCTTATGAGAAAAACAAAGTCGGCCGTCTGGGCAACGAAAATGACGTTTATGGCGAGCTGGGTCTTGGCAAGGAAGTGTACAACGAGAATGGTAAGTCATTCTATGTTGACTCCATGTTGGCTGTAGCCACTGACGGTTCAAGTGACTGGGAAGGTTTGGGTGTAAATGACGATGGTTCTGATAACATCGCCTTGCGCCAGTTCAATGTGGTGGCGAAAGGTTTCATTGCAGGCGACCAGGATGCCGCTGTCTGGGCAGGTAAGCGTTACTACCAGCGCCACGATATCCATATTTCTGACTTCTACTACTGGGACACTTCAGGCGCCGGTGCCGGTCTGGAAAACCTGAGTGTCGGTCCGGGTAAAATGTCTGTGGCTGTGATTCGTGATGATTCCGGCGACGTGAACGTCAACAACTTTGATCTGCGTTATGCCGGTCTGGGTCTGTGGAGCGATGCCAGCCTGGAGCTGGGCGTGAACTACGGCCTGGTCAACGCAACTGACGCTCAAGATGCAGCCAGTGATTTCAATGACGGTGTAATGCTGACAGCAGAACTGACTCAGGGCGGATTCCTGAACGGTTTCAACAAAACCGCGCTGCAGTTTGGTACTGAAGGTTACGGTGAGCAAATGGCCGGTCTGGGTGCGGGTCACTACTTCAACGCCACCTCAAACGATGGTGCGCAGGGTTACCGTCTGATCAACTGGGGCGTTATTGCACCTTCTTCAACCTGGGAAATTGGCCACCAGCTGGTTTACGCAAACACCAGCTACGATAGCAAGGATGATCACACTATCATTAGTGCCGTTATCCGTCCTGAGTACAAGTGGAACGACAACGTGAAGACAATCTTCGAAGCCGGTTACTATGACGAAGACAATTCTGGCGTCGACAAGTCTGGTAGCAAGCTGACTATTGCTCAGGCGCTCACAGCAGGACCAAGCTTCTGGGCACGTCCTGAGCTGCGTTTCTACGCCAGCTACCTGTCTGATTACGATAACGACAATGCCTTCGGCGCAGGTAACGACACTGAGTACAACATTGGTGCTCAGGTTGAAGCCTGGTGGTAATCAAACACTAATACCGTGTGTTAAAAACAGCCAGTCGCTATTGACTGGCTGTTGTTTTTCAGGGAATCGCAAACTTGTCTTTTATGCAGCATACCGACATCGGCTTTGGCTCTACACTCACGAGCGAAGGCTGCCACTTCCGTTTATATGGCCCGGATATTCTTACGCTGGAAGTGGTGCTATTCGATAAGGAAGGCATTGCCACCGCATGTCATCGTCTTGAGCGCCAAAAAAACGATAATTGGCATGTTTTCATCCGGGGCATCGGTGAAAACACCGGCTATGCCTTTCTTGTGACAACAGCAACTGACCTTTCAGCGCAATGGCTGCTTGATCCCCATGCGCACAGAGTGCAGCAGCAGCCGGCACCTAAGCGGACATCTGATCTGGTCACTGCTCCGGAATGGATAGCCTACACCACTTGCCATGATTTCGACTGGCAGGGATGCGAGCGTCCGGCCATTGCTCCGGAGAAAACGGTTCTGTGTGAAGTGCATGTGAAAGGCTACACCAAGGCCAATCCGGATTTGCCCGCCAATCTGCGCGGCACGTATTCAGGGTTGTGCCACCCTGTCACTTTGACCCATTTCAGGCAATCAGGCATCACCAGCTTGCAGCTCATGCCGATTGCGGCAAAAGCAGATGAAACGCACCTCACTGCCAAATCTCTGACCAATTTCTGGGGCTACAACCCGATTGCATGGTCTGCACCAGACGAACGTTTCGCCTCAGCCGATCCGGTGCGAGAGTGTAAAACCATGATTCGCACCCTGCATGCTCACGGCATAGAAGTCATTCTCGATGTGGTCTACAACCATACCGCCGAAGAAGGGGATGGCGGTCCGGTGTTTCACTTTAAAGCACTCGACAGCCATAGCTATTTAAAAGACGAGCAGGGGCAATTCAAAAACTATACCGGCTGTGGCAATACCCTGGATGTCAGCCACCCGCCCATGCTGCAGGCCATCTTGCAATCATTGCGTAGCTGGGTAATGAATTATCAGGTAGATGGGTTTCGGTTTGATCTTGCGGCAACGCTGGGCCGACGCCATGACCACTTTTCGTCAGACTCTGCTTTCTTTGCCGCGATACGCAATGATCCGTTGCTCAGCAGGGTAAAACTGATTGCCGAGCCCTGGGACATAGGGCCGGATGGCTATCAGTCAGGCGCTTTTCCTGCCGGCTGGCATGAATGCAACGACCAGTTCCGGGACAATTGGCGCAGTTTCTGGCTGCATGATGCCCCTGCTTCTGCGGTTGCCCCTCACCTGCTGGGTTCGCAACCACAATTTCCTGCCCAAAACTGGCCACAAAAATACAGCATCAATTACCTCTGTTATCACGACGGATTCACCCTGCAGGATCTGGTGTCATTCAATCACAGGCATAATCACGCCAATGGTGAAAATAATTGTGACGGTCATCCTGATAACCGCTCCAATAATCAGGGGACAGAAGGTTTAGCTGCAACAGCCAGTATTCAAAAAAGACGTGAAAAGCAAAAGCGTAACCTGATGACCAGCTTATTGTTCAGTCTGGGCATTCCCCATCTGTTAGGTGCTGACCTGCACTCGCACAGCCAGCAGGGAAACAACAATGCTTATTGTCAGGACAATGACACCAGCTGGGTAAACTGGGCACTATCCAGAGAAGAGTACAAGTTCAGAAGTTGGCTGCAGTCTCTGATTCAGCAACGTCAGACTGTCATGCCAGCTATCATGAGAGCAATCACAGACAAGACGTCTGCGCCAGCCACGATTAGCTGGCTGACTCCCACAGGAACACCGATGGATGACCAGAATTGGGCCGGACGCCAGCCTTTTTCCTGTCTGATTCAGGCCAGCGAAAACAACGCCCTGCTTTATCTGCTCAACCCTGATGATTATCCGGTACGCTTCCGCTTGCCCTCGTCACTGCACAGCTGGACTTGTCTGGTTGATACCGCTGAGGAGCAGCTGGCTGCTCGGAATATTCACCAGTCAGACTGCCTGGTCCGGCCCGTTTCTATGGTGATCCTCATTCCGGCATCCTAAAACACAGGCATTCTTCTTATCTCCTACACTTAGGGTCTTGTATAAACTTCAGGCGCAGACTTGTAACCCCGCCACAACAATGATAATAATTATCATTAAAGTTTATTGAGTGTGGAGCGATTGATGAGCAGATCCAGTACGCTGTACCGACAGTTCTTTCTGGCAGAAGAGCGATTTCTGAATCACCCTCTTATCCCAGGGTTCGAACAGGATGTCATCGTTGACATGACGCAGGCCGGAATGAATCTGGCAGCGTACTACGGGCAACAAAATGCATTGCGCAACCCTCTGCTTCAGGAGCTGTTTCTGAGGCGTGTTTTTTTTCATTTGTGCAACAGTGTTGAAGATAAACACCAATCCCGTGTTTTTCGCCGTATTTGCCTGGATTATCTGCATTGTCCCTTGCTCGCTCTGAAAAAATGTTATGGCGATAATCACGTCAGTAAATTCCTGTCTCTGAAACAAAGCCTCCTACAGTTACATCATTCCTCCGGATTATAAGGAACCACGGAAATGACGACATCCTACCGCATTGAAAAAGACAGCATGGGCAAAGTGAACGTCCCGAAAGAGGCACTTTATCAGGCGCAGACCCAGCGAGCCGTGAACAACTTTCCCGTCAGCGGACTGACAATGCCTGTCCAGTTCATCAAAGCCCTGGCATTTGTGAAACAAGCCGCCGCAAGAAGTAATCTCGACCTTGAACTGCTGGATTCAGACATCGCCCATGCCATTATCGACAGCTGTCAGGAAATCATTGATGGTCACCACCTCGACCAGTTCCCGATTGATGTTTTCCAGACCGGCTCCGGAACCAGCTCCAACATGAATGCCAACGAAGTCATCGCCACGCTCGCGTCAAAGCGTGCGGGTCAAGTTATCAGCCCGAATGATCACGTCAACATGGGACAGAGCAGTAACGATGTGATCCCAACCACCATTCAGGTCAGCGCCGCGCTGGCATGCCACGAGCAACTGCTGCCTGCGATGGCGCACATCTGTCATACCCTTGATGAGAAAGCCTCTGCGGTCGGCCATATCGTCAAAACCGGCCGGACACACCTGATGGATGCCATGCCGGTCACGCTGGCGCAAGAGCTGCTTGGCTGGAAGACGCAGATCGAAAAAGCACGCCTGGGCATACAGCATAGTCTGGACAATGTTTCAGCATTGGCTCAGGGGGGGACGGCAGTCGGCACCGGAATCAACGCCGATCCGAAATTTGCAGCCGTGTTTGCCAATAACCTCTCAGTGTCGGCAGAAATTCCGTTTACCAGCAGCGATAACTTTTTCTACAACCTCAGCAGCCAGGACGCTATCGTGAGCCTGTCGGGTCAGCTGAAAACCGCCGCGGTAGCCATGATGAAAATTGCCAATGATCTGCGCTGGATGAATTCAGGCCCTCTGGCCGGGCTGGGGGAAATCGAGCTCGAAGCACTGCAGCCAGGTTCATCCATCATGCCGGGCAAAGTGAACCCTGTAATACCTGAAGCCGCGGCTATGGTTTCCGCCCAGGTGATTGGCAACGACAGCACCATTACAGTGGCCGGCCAGTCCGGGAATTTCCAGCTCAATGTGATGTTACCTGTCATTGCCTATAACCTGCTGCAAAGCATTGAACTTCTGTCGAATACCTTCAAGCTGCTGGCGGATAAAGCCATTGCCAGCTTTAATGTACGGGAAGACAAATTGCAGGAAGCACTGGCGAAAAACCCGATTCTGGTGACGGCGCTCAACCCGGTTATCGGCTATTTGAAAGCGGCTGAGATTGCCAAGAAAGCCTACAAAGAGCACAGAGATATTCTGGATGTCGCGGAAGAGGAAACCGATTTGTCGCGGCAGGAGCTTGAGCGTTTGCTTGACCCGCAGAAGCTCACCACAGGCGGTGTTGCTCATTAACATCAAGTATTAAGATTAATATCATATCGTCGCAAAACGGCGGTCAGCATCATAAATATCAAGGGTTAGCCTCAGCTGACCCTTGACAGTAAGATCTCAGATAGCAGCTGTGGCCGTCCCAGATAAAAGCCCTGGATATAATCGGCGTTAAGCATTCTGGCCACTTTCAATCCTGCGGCGTTTTCTACCCCTTCAATCAGCAGCTTTGCGCCAAGCTCCCGGCCGAGCCCCATCACTTTGCGCAAAGGCGACTCCTGACCGGAGAGAAAATCCGCCAATAGTGAGCGATCCACTTTGATAATGTCCGGCCGTAAAAAGCGAGCACGGCATTCAGATGAGGCTTTCACGCCATAATCATCCAGAGCAACCTTCATACCTTGTGCCCGCATTTGCTGCAAGATGTCTAACAGCTCAATATTGCTGGTGCAGTCGTGTTCCAGTAACTCAAAAAACACCTGCTCAGATTTCAATCCTAACGCTGTCAGGCGCTGATGAAGCAATGCTGCCGGCACATTTTTGCTGTGTATCAGCAAGGCATCTGGCACCATATTGATAAACAAAGCGTAAGATGCGAAAAACTGAGCAAAGTTTTTCACATGAATCACTCTGGCCAGCCTGTCCATGTTGACCTGATCGGTTTCATCATAGTATTCAGGGGCGAAAAAAGGTTCAGTGTTCAGCTCGTCGCCGCATTCATTAAACACCCTTACCAAGGCTTCAAATCCGAAAAGATCGCCATTCATCTGGTGAATGGGCTGGAAAGCCGTCTTCAAATGATAAGAATCATACACAGCACTGTAACTGCCATCAGCCTCTGTGGTTAAGTGCCTGTTTATCTCATCCAATGTGGCAATAATTTTACTCACACATCATCTCTTCATACGAAAACGGGAAGGCATACACTTAGCAGGTCGCCTGTTACGGCCTGCGCCGCTAAACAAAAAATGCCGAATATATAGATATTAGCGACCAGAAACTGTCTTAAAATTGAGACATCATAATTTTATGCGATATCCCTCAGGAAAATGTCACAAAAAAGTTAAATTTATGTATTCACCCTATACTTCTGACTTCAAAACGACACCTGCCTGAAACATTAGTGTCATTATTTACACCTAACCTGTGCCCTTAGATCCAATGAAAAGGAAAAACACGTTGCTATCCAACACACAACCCATAACTAAATTGCCCAATCTTGCCATCTTCGACTTAGATGAAACGCTTATTGCCGCTGATTCCGCTTCACTATGGATCAGGTTTATTGTCAATAAAGGACTGGCATCGCCGCTTCTCATTGAGCAAGAACAAAACCTGATGAAAGATTACGCGAAAGGCAGCATGGATATGCAGTCCTACATGACTGCGACATTAGCGCCCATTACAGGTATGAGTACCGCTGAACTGACACCGTTAATCGAAGAATTCATTCAGACGTGTATTCGCCCCGCCCTGTTTCCGGCCGCAATTGAGCGTATTGAATGGCATAAACGCCGCGGTGATACCGTCATTATTATTTCTGCAACCGGCGAACATCTGGTCAAACCGATTGCTGAGCTGCTGCTGGTCGATGACGCACTGGCTATCAACCTCGAAACCCAAAACGACACCCTGACAGGGAACACAATTGGCACCTTAAGCTACAGAGAAGGTAAAGTCGTTCGGTTAGAAGCCTGGCTGGAAGCGCACGCTGATTCGTTTAATGCGCTGTATTGTTATACCGACTCGATTAATGATCTGCCTCTGCTCCAGGCCGTTGATCATCCTTTTGCTGTGAATCCTGATCCGGCTCTTGCATTACATGCGCAAATGCAGGAATGGACCATAATGAACTGGCATCACGAAAACGACATTCAGCGATAACCTTTCTGTAAGCATATTTTTGCTATTCAGCCCTTAAAAACAGAGGGCTGAAATATCTTCTTACTCTTTTTCGACCTTGTTCAATTTCTTTGACCAGGTTGTTCAAGTTAATACACTGATTTTTGAAATATTTACCACTAGAATAGGTAGGTAGTTTTTAATCAGGGTACCCAAGTACATGAAAAAAGCAGTCAATCATTATGATTGGGTTTCAGTAACCCTGCACTGGGCAAGTGCTGTTGTCATCATTGGGCTATTTGCTGTCGGCCTGTGGATGGTAGATCTCAATTACTACTCATCCTGGTACACGGTTGCTCCTCACTGGCATAAGTCAGTAGGTTTAACACTGGCCGCTGTAACCCTGTTCCGACTGCTATGGAAAACAGTGAAGCAACAACCGGCTATTGAAGGAGCCGCTTGGGAAAAAGCGCTCGCCAAGCTGGCACACCTGATCATTTATGTTCTGTTGTTCGGTTTATTTGTCAGTGGTTATCTTATTTCAACGTCGGACGGACGCGGCATAGAGGTATTTGACTGGCTAACCGTTCCTTCAATGGGCGAACTCTTTCCGGATCAATCCGATGTGGCAGGCGAAATTCACGAGTACCTCGCCTACGCCTTAATCGGATTAGCTACCCTGCATGCGGTAGCTGCATTGAAACACCACTTTGTTAATAAAGATAATACCTTAAAGAAAATGTTGGGAGTTAAGGAAAAATGAAGAAGCATCTTACCGCGTTGAGCCTGGCTGCGGCCCTTGTTTTACCTGGCATTGCGAATGCCGCCGATTATGCCATTGATAACAAAGGCGCTCACGCCTCAGTTAACCTGAAAATCAGCCACCTCGGCTACAGCTGGATCAAAGCACGTTTCAATACCTTTGATGGTACTTTCAGCTATGACCCTGAAAACATTGCCGCGTCAAAAGTGGCTGTGAACATTGACACCACCAGCTTTGATTCCAATCATGCGGATCGTGATAAGCACGTTCGCAGCGAAGATTTCCTGGAAGTGAGCAAATATCCAAAAGCCACCTTTACCAGTACCAAAGTAACTGACAAAGGTAACGGTAAACTGGCCATCGATGGCAACCTGACGCTGCACGGCCAGACGAAACCTATCACCATTGATGCTGAATTTGTCGGCGCAGGTAAAGATCCATGGGGCGGTTACCGCGCTGGTTTCATGGGCACAACCCGTGTTGAGCTGGCTGACTTTGGTATCCAGGTTATGGGTACTTCCAGCTACGCAGACATGGAACTGCATGTGGAAGGGGTTCGTCTGTAATCCAGACGTCACTCTTGCTTCAAAAATCCGGCTTTTATTGCCGGATTTTTTATTTCTGCATTCTGTTTTCTTCAGAACAAGGTGATCCCTAGCGCACGTTTCACATCATGCAACACCTCGTGGCTGACCGTATTGGCTTTCTCCGTCCCTTTTCTCAGCACATCAATCAGCATGGTTTTGTCTGACAGTAACCGTTCTCTCTCCTGCCTGATCGGCGCCAGCAGCGTTTGTAAGCACTCTTCCAGGATCTGTTTTGTTTTACCGTCACCCAATCCGCCCTGACGGTAGTGCTGCTTCAGTGCTTGTACATAAGCGGTATCCGGATGGAATGCGTCCAGATAGGTAAACACCACATTGCCTTCGATTTGTCCGGGATCCTCAACCCTTAAGTGGTTCGGGTCGGTATACATGGCTTTCACCGCCGCACGTATCTCCTTTGTACTTGCGCCGAGCGTGATGGCCGTCCCCTGGGATTTAGACATCTTCGCTTTCCCGTCCAGCCCCGGCAATCTGGGGACGTTACTGATCAAAGGGCTGCATTCCTCCAAAATCCGCTGCTCTGCAATATGATTAAAGCGACGAACAATCTCATTCGTCTGTTCAATCATAGGTAATTGATCGTCACCAACCGGAACGAGGCCAGCGCGAAATGCTGTAATATCAGCAGCCTGGCTGATTGGATAGGTCAGAAAACCAGCCGGGATTGCCCTGCCAAATCCTCTTGCATGGATTTCATTTTTTACCGTCGGATTACGCTCCAGGCGCGCAATGGAGACCAGATTGGCATAATACATGGCGAGCTCAGGCAGAGCCGGTAACGAAGACTGAAGACAGATAGTGGTCTTATCCGGCTCAATACCCACGGCCAGGTAATCAGCCACTACATTCAAAATGTTTTCTGCCACTTTTCCCGGATTATGGCCGTTATCGGTTAACGCCTGTAAGTCAGCGACCAGTATGGTCTGTTGATGGGAATGCTGAAGCGTGATCCGTTGCTGAAGAGAGCCGGCAAAGTGCCCTAAATGTAAGGGGCCGGTTGGTCTGTCGCCAGTAAGGATTTGTTCTTTCATCTGTTTTCCTCAGTGTAGTAAACGCCAGTGGCCACTAAGGAAACATGCATTCAAAAGAAATCTAGTGCGTTCATCAGCAGCCAAATGACGGCAAATGAACGTAAAAATTCAGTGCCGTTCTAAAAAGAACGCCACCAACGAATGGAGAGAATAAGAGTTAAGCTGATTATTTTCATACCCAAGACACTAACTGCATATCAGGTTGCTTGCAATCATATTCAGTCAGTTTCGCTGAACTTAGTTTGAAATTAAACTGACAGCCGCAATCCTGCTGACAAGACTGCTGTCACTTCTGATTTTCTGACACATCAATTAAAAAGCCAGAGCGAACCGCTCTGGCTGACAATCCGTTAGCTGGCAGGATACTCGCTTTCTTTTCTCTGGCGAGAACGCTTAATTGTCCAGTGCTCATTTGGATCGTAATTTTCATCACAAAGGTCGATAGAGAACCCCATATCGACAATTTCTTTCAATGTCAGGTTATCCGCCAGATGAGCGATATCACCAGATCTATTACGTAATTCCATAACCGTACCTATCTCTGTAACCTACTTGATAACCCGTCCCTGATGTGTACCTTTCCCTGAAGCTCTCATTGTGACTTTAACTATAGCTTCAATAGAAGCATTCCGCGGCTTTCAAGCCAGACACGCTCAGCGACACAGCCAGACGGTAAAAGCTGGATCGGCCTCTAATTTCCTGTACTAAGAATAAAATCAATATGATGAATTCCTTTTGCCTGACGCTCAGGCTACTATAATCGGAATACATTTCTTGTCTTCCTCTGTGCAGACATGAGGCAATCCGACGAGTGGATAAGGGAAGCTGCAATGCTCAAAACCGCAACGAATCAATCTCAGGGGATGCTGCTGTTCAGGCTGAATTCCCGGCAACTATTTGCAATAGGCACATTGAAAGTCAAAGAAATCGTGCCCTTTACGCCATTGACAGCTATTCCGCAGTCCCACCCTACAGTGTTAGGCGCAGCCAGCCTGCGTGGCGATACACTGCCTGTCATCGACATGGCCAAAGCTATCGGTTACCCGGCACTAACTCAGGAAGAACTAAAGAAATGCTACATCATTATTACTGATTGCCGACGCAAGCTGGTCGGTTTTCTGGTGCGAGGCATAGATAAAATCACTGAATGTAACTGGCATAACATCGATGCACCACCGCCATCCCTGGGCAGAAATATCTTTGTCACCGGCGTCACCAATATCGAGAATCAGCTCGTACAACTGCTTGATATTGAACTGTTACTTTCTAAAGTCTTTCCTGACTCACCTGAAAGCCTGCACCCGGTATTAACGGATGTTCAGCGAGAAACGCTCAGACCACTGAAAATCCTTCTGGTGGATGATTCGGCTGTTGCACGACGTCAGCTCTGTCAGGCAATGGACAGCGTCAGCATCCCCTATCACATCGCAACCACGGGTACAGATGCACTGAGAATGCTGAATCAGGCTGCCGATGCAGGCCAGCCATTTGAAATTCTGGTCAGCGACATTGAAATGCCTGGCTTAGATGGCTACGAATTAGCCTTTGAAGTACAAAATAATTCAAAGCTTACTGGGACTTACATCATTCTTCATACCTCACTGTCCAGTGAGATAAGTGTCTCTCAGGCGCATCAGGTCGGTGCCCATGAAGCGCTGACTAAATTTGAAGCCAATGAGTTAATCCATGCCATGCTTCGTGGTGCGCACCAGCACCAGGAAAGCAATGTTGGCTGAAGTTCAAAAAAATTACACCGTTTAGTCCGAACTAACAAAAAACTGACATTCACTGCGGCAGCTATGGCACAGTTGCCGCAACCAGTTTTCTCCAGCTATCAGTAACGGATTAACACCATGTTCAAGCGCATTGTATTCAGTGCCATTATTCTAACCGCCTCCACCACCGCTTTCGCCAATCCAGAACTGCTCTCTCCCGATGAAGCAAACCTCGGGCATTTTCAGCTCATTGAAACCATTGAGATAAAAGGCGATATCGACGACAGCATAGCCCAGCTTATCGATAAATCACTTGAGAATAAAAATGGGCAATACTATGCCATCGATACCATCAAAGAAGACATCAAACAAGAAACGCTGACCCTGGTCATCAAGCTCTATAATGAGCCTGCAGGTATGATGAAAGACCAGCTGGCAGCGTAAACTTCCGGTCAACAATGTGTTTCCACTGGTTTTCCCAATTCCTTTTGTTGGTGAAGCGGTAAAAGAGTAGTATGTGTGCCTCTGCAACTTCAAAGGCTTAATGTATGAAATACCAGTGGATTCTGTTTGACGCCGACGAAACGCTTTTTCACTTTGACGCTTATCGTGGCCTTAAGCTGATGTTTTCACGCTTTGAGGTCGATTTCACGCCAGAGCATTTCTCCGAGTATCAGCGTGTCAATCAGCCTCTTTGGGTTGATTACCAAAACGGTGATATAGACGCACAGCAGCTCAAGCATCAGCGTTTTGAATTCTGGGCGCAGCAACTTGGCGTGACAACCGCAACCTTGAACAGCGCATTTCTCGAAGCAATGGCAGACACCTGCTCTCTGTTACCGGGTGCCGCCTCTCTGCTTGAACGCCTCAATCCTCACGTAAAAATGGGCATCATCACCAACGGTTTTACTGAGCTGCAGGACATTCGCCTGCAGAGAACCGGCGTGGATCACTATTTTTCATCGCTGATTATTTCGGAAAAAGTGGGCGCCGCCAAACCGTCCCCTGTGATCTTTGACTATGCCATTAATGCGATTGGCAATCCTGCTCCGAGCACAGTATTGATGGTGGGAGACAACCCGCATTCAGATATTCTGGGCGGCATGAAGGCCGGAATGGATACTTGCTGGCTCAATCACCACGATGCACAAGCACCTGAGGGAATCCGGCCAAGCTATACAGTGCGCCATTTGGATGAGCTGACTAATCTGCTATTCAATTAAATGAAGTGACTGCAGATAACGGCGGGCAATAAGCAGTGCAAGGGTTGTTGCCTGTCTGATATAACAAAGCGCACCGATAAGTGCGCTTTTCATGTCTGGCTACCCAAACTGGGGGGCTATGTAGTCAAAAAAGCAGTAATTATTCGTAGTCGAAATCGATGTACTCACCGCTGTCCTGACGCTGACGCGTTGATCGGCGTTTTTTCTTCCGCGCCTGCTGATTGTAATCTAAAAAGTCATCGTTAAAGTCACTCTTAAATTTGGACTTAGACCCTTTGCGGAACTTCTCATCTAACTTTGCCATGCTTGTTTCCTGACACACAACCAGATAAAAACATTGAGTATATTAGGTTGCCATTACTGGCAAACCATCACCACTAAGCATAGGGTAACGATTCAGAAATACGCAAATGCTTAGTGTTACAGTCAGGCGGTCAGTTCTATCGCTGTACATAGCCAAAACAGTGATTAAGTGTACTGAACTGACCCCTTCAGCAGCGAGACTAATGCAAAGCCTGAATCCCTGTACAACAAGATATTTTAATCAAGACAATAAAAGATTCTGCTCGATGAAATGCGCCTAGACACGCTCACTTATTTCACTGAACGCGACATCCAGCAAGCCGTTCAGCAATTCAACTTTTTCATTATCATCACGCCAGACTAAGTACAAAGACTGCTCCATCACAGGGGCGTTATTAACCAAATGCAGTTCACCTGACTCAACACTGTGAGCAATAACCGGTGAAGGCAAATAGCCTACTCCGCCATTGTTCAATAAGTGTTCTAATGCCATCTTACTGGAATGTGTGTGTAAGATAGGTGTCTTCTGCAGTTCATTAATCCGGCTGTGATCAACGGCAAACCGCGTCCCCCAGTCCAAATAGATCAAAGGAAAATCTTTGATGTCTGACATACCGCAGTCGGGCTGATGACAAACCAGTTGCAGCTGATAATCCCTGACTTTATTCACCATCAGATCGTCAATCTTTGGCGGTTCACTGGTGATAACCACATCCACGCTTTTATTCAGTATTTGCTTTGCCTGAGCCTGACGGGGAACGGTTTCCAGGCGCAGCGCCAATTCTGGAATCGCACCATAAATGCGGCTGATCCAGTCTGACAGGCCATCAAACTCCCACACCAGGGCGGATGCGCCCAGCGTGATCTGATTGTTACGTGAGTCTGACAATGCCACATCCTGACGCGCCCTGCTCCATGTCTGCAAGATGGCTTCTGCATACGGCTGGAGACGTTCACCCGCCGCAGTCAGGTGAACATTGCCGCGTTGACGTGAAAATAAAGCATTACCTAACTGGGATTCCAGCTGGCGTATCCGGAAACTGACCGCAGACTGAGTCAGATATAAGTTATCGGCAGCACGGCCAAAGTGACGTGTTTTCGTCACTTCTAGAAATGTTCTGAGTAGTTCGGTGTCCACAAGTAAACCTACATAATGAAGAGTGGGACTCTGGGCATATATCCCCTTAGCGATAGTACACTGCCCCTCCCCCCATTATCATCAAAAAGTTTTATCGTTACGACGAAAAACCTTTGATTTACAACTCGACAAACCTGAAAGAATATCTGCGAAAATCTCACATGGCAGGTGATCAGATGAGAAATGTAGGTAAATTTTACGACGATAAAAATTTCCCGCGCGGCTTTAACCGCTCCGGTGTCTTCACTGTGGGTGAAGCCAGCATTTTGGAAAGTTATGGCAAAACCATGCGTGGCATCCACGAAGGTTTACTCCAGCCTGAAACACCGGAAGAAGAGCAGTTTTTTGCTGAAATAACAGGACAACAGGAAATCTCTTCAGACTTTGCTAAGTGCTGGGTTAAGTACCTGAAACAAACTTCTACAAAAATACGTAGCTACACCTTGTGTAACTCACCTCGCAAATCATCAGCAAGCAGCTTTGACGATGATAGCGATGATGGCGGTAGCGATGACGACATGGATTTTTAATTAATCCGTCATTTATCGCCATAGCAACATGCTTTACCGAGCCATTCGCAACCCGCGCATGGCTCTTTTCTTTTTTGCCTGATAAACCGGGCAATAAACTGGTTAATTGAAATGAAAATTTGCTTCGTTATGTACCCATGGAGCAGAGTAGAGCCTGAAACAGATTCTACCCTGCGTTTGATCCATGAAGTTGCCAGCCGCGGCCATACTGTCGCTCTGACTACCCCCAGTAACCTGACTATGCGTGACAGCATGGCCATTGCTTTTTGTCGGGTACTTAAAAAGTCGACAGTGTCTAACAATGTGCCGAGCTTTTACCGTAAAGCGGAGTTCCGCAAAGCAGAACTGCCGCTGGCTGGATTCGACGCCATCATCATGCGTGCAAACCCGCCGCTGGATACCATGGCGCTTAACTTCCTGGATTCAGTACGTGACGATACTTTCATTTTCAATGACATCGACGGCCTGCGTGTTGCTAACAACAAGCTCTATACCGCATCTTTGCCGGATCCTAACCGCGAGTTCATTCCCGTCACCCACGTGTCGAAAAACCGTGAATATCTTGAGCGCGTACTGGAAGAGAACCCCAATGACCGCATGATCATGAAGCCGCTGAACGGTTACGGTGGTAAAGGCGTCATTCTGGTTGAAAAAAGCGCCAAATCCAGCGTGCGCTCATTGCTGGACTTTTATATCGGCGATGATCACAACTATGTGATTTTGCAGGATTACATCGAAGGCGCAGAAAAAGGCGATGTGCGTATCATGATGCTGAACGGTGAGCCGATTGGCGCGATGAAGCGTGTACCGGCCAAAGATGACGTTCGCTCAAACATTCACGCTGGTGGTCAGGAAGTCAAGCACGCCCTGACAAAACAGGAATTGCGTTTGTGCCGCCATATCGGCCCGAAACTGGTGCGTGACGGCCTTTACTTTGTGGGGCTGGATGTCATCAATGGCAAATTGGTTGAAGTCAATGTACTGAGTCCTGGTGGGATTACGCGTATCAACCGTCTGAACCGCACCAAGCTTCAGCGTGAGGTGATTGATTTCGTCGAGAGTGTTGTCAAAGCCAAAGACATCAGCATCGCTCGCAAAAATAAATTCCGTCAGGTTATCGAAGATGCGTCAACTAACTGAGCATGATGTGCTGTCCTTCATCCAGCAGCACATTCCTTTTGAAGGACAGCTGGCTGACGGGAGTGTCACCATTCGCATTACCGAGTACCAGCCGATTGTAGCAACAGCCATTCATAACGGCAGTCGGCTGCGCCCTGAACTGGTGGCTAAATGCCACCTTTCAGAAACGGAAAGGTATTATGAGGAAGATCCTTACACGGGTGATTTCATCACTTCCCTGCCGATTGTGCTGCAAGGTGAAGACTCACGATATGAGTACGATCTTAACCGCAGCCCGGAAACCTGCATCTATCAGCAGGCCTGGGGAAAAGATGTATGGCATGCCAAACTGACCGAGTCAGACAAGCAGGTTTCACTGGCAAAGCATGCCTGTTATTACCGCATTTTTCGTGCACTGATCACGTCTCTTGAGCGCAAGTTCGGCTACTGTGTAATATATGACATGCACTCATATAATCACGAGCGCATATCGCAGCCATGTCCGACATTTAATTTGGGTACGGCGCAGATTGATCGCAAAGCCTGGCAGGCCGAAATTAAGAATCTCCTGACCAGACTCGGGCAAATCCAACTGCCGAATCAGGCGGTCACTGCTGGTGAAAACCTTGTTTTTCAGGGTATGGGATATCAGGCGACTTTTGTCCGCGATAATTTCTCCCGCACCCTGATCTTACCGATTGAGATCAAGAAGGTGTATATGAATGAAACCGGTGGTGAAAGTTATCCGTTAGTCATTGAACAGCTGAAAACTGAGTTGAAAGACACCCTGACCGGCCATGCTGCTTTTGTCATGCAAAACCGTACACAGCAACCTGCCCGTCGACGTCAGAACGCCCATGTGCTGGATTCAAAACTGCCAAAGGAAGTTGTTCTGCTGGACCGCCAGCTGTACAAATTTGCCCGTGGTCTGAATACGCTCAGTTACATTAACCCGATCAACCTAAAACAGGAAAAGCGCCGGTTTTTACATAACCGCGATGTATATCATCCACAGTTTACCTACCGTCAGCTGGATCTGGATCCCTATAAGTTTCGCGAGCAATTATACCGGCTGCCGGTTGAAGACATTCGTGATGCGGGTATTCAGTCGATGTACCGCAAAGTCATCGATCAGCTGGCCGTTCGTATTGACCTGCTGACCAGTCTGGGCCGTGAGGAGTTTTTGTACAACTCTCTGCGCTATTATGGCCGGCCGGATGAAAGCGATATCGCTAACGCCAACTTCATTTTGCATGCCAGAGAATATGCAGAGCCTGAAAACGCGACCATCAGTGCAGAAGAAGCTGTCATTGCGTTCAATGAAGCCGCCGACGATTATGGCTTCAGCTGTAAAATTCAGGGCACGACCAAGCTGATCGCACGCGCTATGGTGAGTGGCCGTACCGTGAAAATCAACCTGAACAGCCGGTTCACTCCCTCAGATCTGTTTGCGCTGATTCATCACGAAATGGGCGTACATATGGTGACCAGCGTCAACGCTGAAGCTCAGCCACTCAAAGTATTGCAGCTCGGTTTACCGGGCAATACCCATACCCAAGAAGGCCTGGCGATTTTGTGTGAGCACCTGTCGGGCAATTTCCCGTTACACAGGCTGAAAACGCTGGCGTTGCGTGTGGTTGCAGTTGATATGATGGTAAATAAACGCAGCTTTAATGAAACTTTCAATACGCTGAAGTTTGATTACGGCCTGTCCAATGACACTGCGTTTACCATTACAACCCGTGCGTACCGTGGCGGTGGTTTTACCAAAGACTATCTGTACCTCCGTGGTTTGAAAGATGCGCTGAGATTACACAAGGAAACGGACCTGACCTCGCTGTTCATTGGTAAAACAGGCTTTGAGTTTAAGCCATTGCTTGATGAGCTGATTGAACGGGACATTTTACAGCCGCCTCAGTACCTGCCAAAAGCCCTCAACATGAAGACGGACACCGATCCCATCATTAACTTCATGCTGAACTGCATCAACTAACCGGCGCATAAAAAGATGCGCTTCCGTTACAGGTAAGCGCATCTTTACTTGCAGGCTTTCATTCCGGTATTTATTCCCACTCCCAATGACGGCCGTCATGCTCCTGGGTAAACAACATCCGATAGCCTGAGATGTTTCTGTGTGGCACATCTCGCATCACTTTATGGAACTGCTTGTTATCAAGGTGGATCAGGTTTTCATGATCACCGGATTCGATATACAGCTCATCCTGTTCAAGCAGCAAATCATCCACCAGCATATTGACTTTATATGCCTGTCCCAATGAAGGGATCGCACCGGGTTCGCAATCCTGAAAGATCTGGGTTAATTCATGCTCACCCACCAAAAAGAACTGCTTGCCCATTATGCGATTAATTTTATCAATCATGACCCGACGGTTAGACGGCACAACGGCCATCAGATAATCGCCCTGCTGATCCTTAAGCAAAACGGCTTTCGCCACTTGGGAAGTCGGAACATGTGCAGAGACCGCCGAACTGAATGATGTATCGGTATGCCTGTGGTGCGTCAGACTGAAATCCACATTATGGCTGTTGAGGAATTGCCCAACTGTCATAGCCATCGCCATAAATCACCTCCTGGAAATCCAGCGCTCGGGGCTTAACGCCCTACAGCCAAAGTATGAAAGGGGTACGGCAATTTTGCGAACTTCACCCCCATAAATTTCATGGGTAATTGTAAAGGAAGGCGAACAAACTTACTGGATACGACGAATCTGCCAAAATGCCCGTTGCCAGTACGGGGTGTCCAGGCTGGATACCACGACTCCCTGCGATGTTGAAGCATGCAGAAACTCATTATTCCCCATATAGATGCCGACATGGCGCATACGCCGACCTGTCCTGAAAAACACCAGATCCCCTTTTTTTGCCATAGTACGGGGAACAGCCTTACCCAACTGCGACTGCTCTGCGGTAGTGCGAGGCAGCATCTGACGATAAACCTCAGAATAGGTCAGCTGAACAAATGCGGAGCAGTCGATTCCCCGCCTGGAGCTTCCCCCTAAACGGTAAGGCGTGCCTTTCCAGCTTTGGTATACATCAAGAAACGTGGGGGTCGGTGGTTTGATTGCAATGGAAACTGGGGGCTGGGGAGGCTGATTAACCGCGGCATGGATCTCCCGGGTTTCCGCAGGCACTTGTGTTGTGGTACTGCAGCCTGCAAGCACGCTAAGAACAGCCATAGTTGCGATCATCAATATCAGGCGTTGCTGGCGATAACCCACACTCCTTCTTGTTCCTGCCATATCAACCTCTGCGCAAAAAAATACCACAAAGAAGTGATTATGCATGAAGCCACAGCCTGATGCACTGTCTGACGCGCTGCCTGGTTAATCTTAAAGCAACCCTCAGCGACGCCCAATCAGTCAGTTCATCATTCATTTCATCGCATGGATATCCAGATCTGAAAGCAGCCTGAATCTCGGCATCCGCGAGTTCACTTTTTATATATTACTTTTCAACTGGTTAACCTCTTAAATTTGTGACCTGTTGCATATCAGGAGCTCAGTCACTTTTGCTAAATTTCCCTGCTGAATTAATCTAAGAATGTAGTTAGTGTTTTTTAAGGAGTTGTTGTGCTCGCTGTCATTCGCCTGTTACTGGCTGCCCTTTTTATTGTTTTCACCTGTTTGTTTGCTCTGGTGTACTGTCTTTTCAGTCCCAGAGATCCAAAGCATGTCTATTTCTTCAGCCGCTGGTTCAAGATACTGAGAAAAATAGTCAATGTGCACATCATCGAAAGGGGGCAAGAGCGAGTCAAAGGGGTTGGCCGCGCCGTTTATATCTCTAATCACCAGAACGTTTTCGACTTTGTTACCTCGCCCGGCATGGTCCGGCCGCGAACCGTCTCAATCGGTAAAAAAAGCCTGCTGTGGATTCCCTTCTTCGGCCCTTTGTACTGGATCACCGGCAATATACTGATAGACAGAGAAAATAAAGCCAAAGCCCGCGATACCATCAAACAAGTCGCCGATACCATTCACGAACGCAACCTGTCGGTATGGATGTATCCCGAAGGCACCAGAAGCAAAGGGCGTGGGTTGCTGCCTTTTAAAACCGGTGCATTCAGAATGGCCATTGAGGCCGGTGTGCCAATCGTGCCTATGGTTGTCAGCAGTACCCATAACAAAATTGATCTGAATCTGCGGGATAACGGCACTGTGATTGCTGAGTACCTCGACCCGATTGATACGTCCGAAATGACTATGCAGGATGCCCGGGAATTAGCGGAGCGCTGTCGTGAAATGATGCTGAATCACATAGCAAAACTGGATGCGGAAGTGGCAACACTCAACACCCAGTCTACGGCAGTGGTGGCAAAAACAGGCTAATGGGTTTCTGTCGCCAGATTCTTGCTCAAATCGTCAAATGCCCTTAGCAATGGCTCACTTTTGAGAATGCGGTTATGCCCCAGACCACTGGTCTCGATCAGACTGACCCGTGGCAGGGCATTCGCTTTCCGCGACTGTTCAAATAACGCAAAACGATCACCGTTATCGTGAACAATCACTACGTGCCCCTGATGGCCAGCCAGCCGTTGGTGACTATCCACACTATCAATCGGATACTGATACTGCTGTTCAACGTCGCGAATCACATCCTGAAACAAACGCAGTGAGAAACCCGATCCCTCAACAACACGGTACAAGTTATCTCTGTAGTTCAGAATCGGAGCGACCAGCAGCATAGGCACGCCCGCAAGTTTCGCGTGCTTGCTCTCAAGCATCATGGTGCAGCCCATGCTGTGCGCAACAATGCCGGCAAGCTCATCAACTTCTTGCTCCAGTACGGCTTCCAGCCCTTTGACAAAGCCGGGCAAATGTCCGTGCTGACCATCGCTCGCACCATGAGCAGGATTATCGAATGCCAGCGCGGTAAAGCCTGAAGCCGCAATACGTTCCATCAGGGTATAAAACTGACTGGCCGACCCGGACCAGCCATGCCCCAACAGCCATGTGGGGCCGTTCCCGAGGGAATAGGTCATTATTTTACCTTCGGACGTCTCAATCGCTTTTTTTTGTAAGCCCTCAGGCGCCTGAGCTTTGACAGAAAACCTTTCCGGCGTTAACAACAAGTTCCGCGCGGTTTTGCGGGCATGAGAAGGGGCAATACGGTGATAGGCACGGGTTGCCACGTTGATTGCACGGCGTCTGACATTCACGCCTCCCTTAGTATTGAAATATATTTTGCTACTCATGATTTGACCTGTATAAAAAAGTACGTACGTGCTTTTTTTGAAATTAAAAAAAATTAGTATTGTTCGCTGTCTGATCGCCAACTGGCAAGAATAAGGTCCACATCCGTCCAGAATCGCGGATTACCATCAGCTTCCAGACCTAAGGAATGAAAGAGCTGACTACTGAGGTAAGCACCATAGAGCCGGAATACGGATTGCCAGGTATCTAAATCCGTACGGAACTCCCCGCCGGCCTTCCCCTGCTCAACCTGGCGGCACAAATAGTCCATCCACCGACGGGTAATCATGTCCAGTTCCTGCTGAACTGGATCATCGCTGCAGCGGCCTTCTTTCCAGGCATCGATAAACATGCAACTGCCCTGAAAGGAATGGTTCCAGGCTAGCCAGTTCTGCAGTAATAACCTGATTTTTTCTTCGACTGACTCCCAGCCTGCAAGCCGTGCCGGCTGGATAACATGCTGAGCAAAGTACTCGCCCGCAAACTGCAAAACAGCGACCTGTAAATTCTCTTTCGAATTAAAATGTGCAAACAGCCCGCTTTTTGACATACCTGATGCCTTAGCCAACTGCCCGACAGTCAGGCTGTCCAAGCCATCACGACTGGCCAGATCAAATGCCGTTCTCAGTATGTGTTCCCGGGTAACCCGCCCTTTGCTCATTGCACTTCCTTTCGTTAGATTGTCGCGATTAAAGCACGATCGTTCTTTTTCACGCAAGAAAAGTCAGGTCCAACCAGAGTGCTTTTAACAGCCTTTAACGCTCTGAAAAATGAAACAGGCTGTCAACTTTAATAGGACAGTCACCAGCTTCATGAACAGCATCCTGCGCCTGCTTCAGCGAGTCATAACTGCAGGGTATACCGTACACATCAGTCAGAGGATAGTCATTCCCAGCTTCATCTTTAAAGTTCACACTCCAACCCGTACTGAGAAAATCGTGGACTAATCGCGCCTCCACCAATGTGTGCTTCATTAACATTTCCCGACATTCAGACAGAACCATAATCAAACCCTCTCAACGTCTTAAAGAGAACAGCTCTTTTTTGAACAAGTGGGTATCCTTGCACCACCAGCCAAGATTCTTATCACTATAAATATAGTTAATTCTGAGTAAAGGTAACCTCTGACGTATCCAGCCAGCGCCAATCACTGCGGGGGTTATTAACGCCTGTTTCTGGCTGTACAGAACAAGATGATGATTAAAGACTGCATTCAGCTGCTTATTGTTAATATTGTTATCCATTAATTTTTGTGCGGTTATAGCGTATTTCACTATCCGAGTATTGATAAAGCCAATGCATCTATGCTCTTATTCGCAGATAAAAAATCTTAATAAAACAAGGGTTATACGTGTCCGCTATATCCATTCACACCATGAAGGACGGTGAAGTCACCTTCCCAGCAGGCGAACAACTCGTTTCAGCCACTGATCTCAAAGGCAATATCATCTATTGCAACCCCTGCTTCTGTCAGGTTGCTGGTTATACCGAGGACGAATTACTGGGTAAACCGCATAACGTTATCCGCCATGCCGATATGCCCAAAGCGGCATTTGGCGATATGTGGATGCACTTGAAAAAAGGTAACGCCTGGCGGGGTATCGTCAAGAACAAGACCAAGAATGGCGGTTATTACTGGGTCGATGCTTACGTCACGCCTATCTACGAACACAGTAAAATCGTGGGTTACCAATCGGTACGGGTAAAACCCACCCCCGACATGATCAAAACCGCCAGCCAGGCTTACAAAACATTACGCCAGAGTGAAGGCAAAACCAGTGTGTCGCTTTCGCTACCGGTTTCTTTGCGTTACGGCTTATTGGCTGCCGCTATCCTGCTGCCGGTTATTTATGGCCTGATACAGGGCGGATTGTCGTTCACCGCACTTCTGCCGCTGCTCCCGCTTCTTGTGCTGCTGCTTTTCTTCCGTCAGGAACTGTTTCAGACTCCGCAACAGTTAAATGATCTTAAACAAAGCTATGACAGTATCAGCCGGCTGATTTTTTCCGGCGACAGTGCTTTTTCTGTGGCGGATTATCACCTCAAAATGGCCTCAGCAAGAATTCGTACCGTTTTAGGCCGGATGAAAGATGCAGCCCACCCTCTTCAGGAGCTTGCTGAAGAGCTGAGTGAAACAGCCACCCGTGTCAATCAGGCGATCCGGCATCAGAACGACAATATCCGCAATGTTGCCAATGCCCTGGATGACATGACTGACTCAGCACAAACGGTCAACCAGCATGCCGATCAATCGGAGCAGTTGTTACTGAGCACTCAAAATTACAGTGATCAAACCCGAGTACAGTTAGATCACACTCAGCAAAATCTGCAAACGCTGTCTGCACAAGCAGAGCAGGCAACGGCTACGACACTGCAATTAAGTAACGAAGCGGCGAAAGTCAGCTCTGTGATGGATGAAATTCGCGGCATTGCCGATCAGACGAACCTGCTGGCCTTAAATGCTGCTATTGAAGCTGCTCGTGCCGGCGAGCATGGTCGTGGTTTTGCTGTGGTTGCCGATGAAGTGCGGGCTTTGTCATCACGCACTCAGACAGCAACAGAGCAGATCCAAAACAGTATTGAGCACATGTTGAATACAATTAACGAATGGCGCTCTGTGATTGAATGCAACCGTGATCAGACCAATCAGTGTGTTTCAACAGCCGCTGAAGGCTCTGAAAGCCTGAAAACCATGGAAGCCAACATGACCGAAATGAGTCAGTTGATCCGTAAAATGGCCCAGGCGGCAGAAGGCCAGGTTCAGCTGACTGACCATACCCGCCAGCACATTCACTCGATTGCTGCAGCATCAGAGCAGAACTTTAAAGAGTTGCTGCTGGTCGAAGAATCGAGCGCCGGACTCAGGGCGAAAGTCGACGACTTTGAAGCACTGGCCGAACGCTTCGAGGAAAGATAACCGCTTTATCTGACTGGTCTGGCTGTCAGGCCAGTCAGATACCCTACTCCGCCGACATTGATCCCCTCTGTACATCGCCACCATTGCCACCATTGCCACCTGGCTTTTAAGTGTTTGTTGCGCTTACCTTGATCTGTAACAAGCTATAACCACTGACTCCGATGGCGCATTCGGCTGTCCGGAGATACACTCATTCACGGTATCTTTTTTAGTAAAGGAAACACTATGGCTGATTTACAACATACTGAAGAGCCTTGTGAAGCGTGTGGTGTCGCGGCTGAAATTGGCTTTCTCATCCGCGAAGGAGACGATGTTTCAACGCTTACATTTAACGGTTCGGGCAAAGACGTGATAGAGACAGAGTTTGCGCCTTTTCTGACATTAGCGAAAAGCGTTAATAACAATGTGCAATATCAGACCAGCTACAGTGACGACGAAACTGCAATGACAGCCAGCCTGCAGTTTGAATGCAGTGCTGAAAAACTGATTTTCGATCTCAAGTCCCGCTCACTGGCTCCGCGATAATTCTGCTGTAAAAGGCCATATCGGGTAAAAATTCCGGCTCGATATGGCTATTTGCTGCCATTCCCCTCGATCCTCTGTGATATGATTCCCGCCAGATAACTATGCCAAGATAACAACGCAATAGGATGCGCAGTAATGACCAACAAAACTATCGCTTTCATCGGATTAGGCACTATGGGTTTCCCTATGGCCGGGCACTTAGCCACTGCGGGATTTAAGGTCGTGGTATACAACCGCACGACTGCCACCGCAGAGAGATGGCTGAACACTTATCCGGGTAAGCTTGCGCTGACGCCGGCAGAGGCCGCACAAGAGGCCGATGTTGTCCTGACCTGCGTCGGCAATGATAACGATATCCGTGAAGTCTACTGTGGAGAACAGGGGATCCTGTCGACCATCCGTCCGGGCACCTTACTGGTTGATCACACAACAGCCTCTGCTGATGTTGCCCGTGAAATGGCTGAAGCGGCAAACACGGCATCTGCCACATTCATCGATGCGCCCGTCTCTGGTGGTGAAGCAGGCGCTGTAAATGGCTGCCTGACCATAATGGTCGGTGGCAGCGAAGAAGCGTTTCAGGCAGCCCAGCCCCTTTTCAACACTTATGCGAAAGCCTCTACCCTGATGGGTGATGTCGGATTTGGTCAAATCACCAAAATGGCGAACCAAATCTGCATTACCGGTATTCTTCAGGGGTTATCTGAAGCTATTACCCTTGCTAAAGCAGCGGGATTAGATATTGAGAAAATGACTAATGTGCTTAAGCATGGCGCGGCGGGTTCATGGCAAATGGAAAACCGCGCTGTCACCATGGCGGAAGATAAATTTGATTTCGGTTTTGCCATCGACTGGATGCGAAAAGATCTTGCTATCTGTTTCGATGCCGCCGATAAACTGTCTGTCCCACTTCCCCTCGCACGTCAGGTCGATGCTGAATACGAGAAACTTCAGGACAGAGGTTTCAACCGCGCAGATACGTCGGTATTAATCAAGCAATTTGATAAATAACAATACCCGGATTCAAATATGCGTTGATAGTAATGTCAGCGCATTTTTTTATTCTGAACGTTTGGTGACACTACTCCCATTTCATCAGCTAATGCTGTCTTTTCTTCTGGTACTGATTACAATTCGTCAGGAATAGAATGATTACATGCATGTGTCGTGATAAGTATGTTGAAGCAACGCCAGCCATTTTTCCTGTTAGCGGTTCTGAGCTTTTTCCTGATATTCAGTCAGGGCGTTGCCGCTAATCAATTCATTTCAGACATAAAGTTGCTTAATTACACCGATAGCTACGGTAATGTGTCGCTGCGACATTCACGGAGCATTACCCTGCCCAACCCTCTTCATGTGAAAGGTAACCTGAACCTCGAAAATAGTGATATTAATTATTTACCTGGTGTTGTTCGTGTTGATGGCAATCTCAATCTGGCCTACAGCAACATTGTCTCATTGCCCAAAAAACTGGAAGTGGCGGGGTATCTCAATCTGGCCCACACCCGAATTACCAGGCTGAGTCCGTATCTTAAGATACCAGGGGATTTAAGCTTGATTGGCATGCCAATTACACAATTACCGCCCTATCTGTCTGTTGGAGGCGATCTCTATCTGGCACATACCAAAATTACTGAGCTTCCTCCCAATATCACAGTAAAAGGTGATATTTATTTAGGAGGTATTCAATTGAAATCCATTCCGGAAAAACTACGCGTGGGCGGAAAGATCTATCAATAGAGCATTGATGATGATAATCATCCGTTCCGCACTGAAATAATTTTTTCACCGGATAAAAACATTTAAGCCAGAAACACAGTATGAGTGTCTCTGGCTAACTTCACTTTACTTTTTTACATTACCAATCGGATTTTTATCTTTTTCGTCGTTTTCGCACCAGGTGCGTTCATTTACTTTTCAGTTTCGACTTAGAAGACTGTGATTGATAATAGAACCATTGTCTACGGCTTTTATTTGTCATAATTCACCTCTCGATAAAACATAGATAACAAGCCAAGTATTACTAAAAACCTTTGCTACCTAATTCGTTTAACTTTACTCAAAGACTCATTACAGATGAATGACACTTAAGTATCGTTAACGTTACTATCTCCAATGACGAATGCTGATCGGCATAATCAACAAAACTGTTGTGTCCTTTATGCTCAGATTCTGGAGAATAATAAACATGAAGCGAGATGGATTGTTACTGAATGTTCTGATCCGACACTGAACTTTTGACGTTTGGGGAACGTTAACCTTAGATTCAGTTACCTCACTCGAGGTTCGGTTTTCCAACGCTTTTTCAGAGTTATCACCATCTAGTCCACATCAACAAAAATCAATATAAGAGTCTCTGGCACATTTTTCAATAGCATTTTTGACCTTTTTTGTGAGTTTATGCTCACATTTTTCTCATACGTTACACATCAGAGTTACAAAGTGTCGTGAATCAAGCCCTTAACAAATAACTACAATTTCACAACATCCAATCGTGTGATTTTGCACCATACTTGAGCAGTGTTCTGAGCGATTCCGACTGGAATTGCTCAGAACACATTGAAAAATAAGCTTTCTATCAATATTTTCCCATTTGACAGATACTCATTCACTGTTAACATAATGTTACTAAATTAACAGGGGCGTATCATGCCAGCGCACACAATCACAATAGAACAATCTGCCCAGGCACCGAGAAAAGTCTTGTTTGAGTTATTAACAGATCATCAGAACCTGGGGCGCTTTTTTGATGGTTCTTACCATCTGATCAGAAGCGGTAAACCAAAACCGAATGGCATTGGCGCCATACGCAGAGTCTCCGCCGGCCCCTTTACCTTTGATGAAAAAATCATAGATTACAAAGAAAATGAACATCTGCACTATCGCATCATCAGCGGCGGCCCTGTTGTTGAGCATGGCGGATGGATTCAGGTGCACAGCCTGAACGCTGATACAAGTAACATTCAGTACCGCATCAGCTTTTCACCCAAAATTAAAGGCACTGGCTGGCTGATCAAACTCATACTGGAGAAAAGCATCCGAAAAGCACTGGCAAATCTTGCCCAACATGGTGAAAGCAAATGGAAGTGCTGATATTACTGGCCATCAGCCCGCTGTTCTTTATCTCGATGCTATGGGAGTACAGGCGTTTACGGCGGGAGGACAGCCCAGACTACAACTGGAAAGAGCTGGCGTGCAACCTCACCCTGGCAGGTCTTCACCAAGGTGCCGATCTCATTGCAACATTATTGCTTATGCCTTTTTTCCTCTGGCTTTATCAGTATCGCCTGTTCGATATCCAGATGTCTCTGGCCACCGTTGCGCTGGCATTTCTGCTGCAAGATTTCTGCTATTACTGGTTTCACCGGGCATCGCACCATATCAACTGGTTGTGGGCGTCACACATCGTCCATCATTCATCTCAGCACATGAACTTCACCACAGCCTTCCGACAAAGCCTGACTTATCCTGTGTCGGGGATGTGGATCTTTTGGCTGCCGTTAATTTTAATTGGATATCCACCAGCCACCGTCGTTCTGGTTGTCTCTGTGAATCTTGGTTTCCAGTTTTTTGTGCATACCAGAGTGATCAAACGATTAGGGTGGCTGGAATGCATCTTCAATACCCCGTCTCACCACCGTGT
This sequence comes from Photobacterium sp. SP02, assembly GCF_038519165.1. Classification (NCBI taxonomy): domain Bacteria; kingdom Pseudomonadati; phylum Pseudomonadota; class Gammaproteobacteria; order Vibrionales; family Vibrionaceae; genus Photobacterium; species Photobacterium sp. SP02. Next base: position 2,757 of record NZ_JASJOJ010000042.1, on the reverse strand, counting down.
GCATCATGCCCGTAACCCTGAATATATAGACAAGAACTTTGCTGGGGTACTTATTATCTGGGATAAACTCTTTGGCACTTTCGTACCTGAAAACGACAGTACCATCATACGCTACGGGGTTCGTGAAGACGTCACCGGCTGGCGGCCGCTTCAGGCAACCTTCCATCACTGGCAGCACATTTTCAGTCGTGCACTGGCTCCCAACCAATCATTGAAATCGCGTTTATACTGCCTGTTCGGCCCTCCGACTCACACCCGATGATCGGATAACCGGCATTTGTTTGATCCAGGTAAAGTAAACGGCAATGAAACAGAGTTAATATAGCCTCTCTTTCAATGATCAGGCTGGAGAGGTTCAGGTGAGACAACCAACTTTAACGACGGAACGTTTGTTGCTGCGTCCGTTACAGCTTGCCGATGCCCCCCTGATTCAAAAACTGGCAGGAGAGCCTGAAATTGCTCTGGGTACCACGAATGTGCCCTACCCGTATGATTCTGGCATGGCCGGACAGTGGATCGGCCGATCATTAGCCGGCTGGGACAATGGCACGCTGGCCATCTTCGCGATAGCGTTAAAGGACACAGAGCAATTAATCGGCTGCATAGGCTTGCACAATATCAAGCAGCACAGTGCGCAGTTAGGGTTCTGGTTAGGCGTTCCATTCTGGGGTCAGGGCTATTGCACAGAAGCTGCCCGCCGATTAGTCGATTTTGGTTTTTTTGATCTGAAGCTCAGCAGAATATTTGGTCAGCACAGACGCCTCGATCCCAAACCGGGAAAAGTCCTCGAACGCGCCGGGCTTTCCTTTGTCCGCGTCAAGCCTGACGCCACACGAGTCAACAGAATCACCGAAGATCTCTCCTATTACGAGGCCACTCATCCCAGCCTCATTGAGATTTAAGCACTCACCTTTAATGGCAAATTTCTACCATAAAGCAAAAACTCACCACAGAATAATTCACCGCACTAACAGCCTGTAATGAAATTATCACCCGTAAAATACATTGGTTACTATAATAATGGTGACGGTTAAGTAACGATTAAGTTATGAATCACTATATTCATAAGGGTAATAAGTGGGGCAGGCATACTATCCAATCAGAAAACAGGAAGTTGTAACCTAAATGGGGTTTACTTATCACAGGAGTGAAATTTTTTGGAAACAGGTAGGTCTAAAAATGAGAGCCCTGTAACTATTGATACCCCTAAGATACTTAGGCACAACCTAATCGATGGCTTTGCCACTGATAGATGAGGTGAATATTATGACTAGCTTTAAAGTACTCACTGCAACCGCTGTACTGCTAATGTCGACGTCAGCTCTTGCTGATATTCGTGTGACGGATGCGAATAACGGTGCTTGGGTCACTGTGACCGAAAATGGTCAACCTGCTGCCAACGCATCTGTATCTGTTGCTAACGTACCTCAACAACGTAAAACGTACACCACCGATGAACGTGGTCGTGTATTCATCCCACTGCAGCTGAACTCTTCTCGCTCAGTGAAATTCCAGGCCACTACTGAAAACGGCCAGAAATCATCTCGTTATGCATTTACTGGTTCACGTAAAAACTAAGTACAGTCGCTAAGAAGAAGGCTCCCGAACGGGAGCCTTCTGGTTTTTGTCGTGCAAAAAACAGAGGCTTGAACTTGATCTTATCTCACTGCAACATAAGAGAGACACTTTGAATATAAAATCAAACACAATAAATAAGAAATCACTGTTACAGGAGAGTAAACAGTCATGGTTGATTTTTCGACAGCAGCGACGAGAAGCGTATTACTGACAGGCTCATCAGAACACAAAAAACGACAAGAATTAAAAACAGCCTTTAATGAAACCTGGGCGCTTTACGAATCCCTTTTTTCCCTGATTAACAACCACTCAGCCTATTTCAAAAAAGCCGAACCCCTCCGGCATCCGCTGATTTTTTATTACGGCCACACAGCGGTCTTTTATATCAATAAGTTAAAGCTCGGCAAATACATAGAAAACAGGATTGACCCTCACTTTGAGTCCATGTTTGCTATAGGTGTTGATGAAATGTCGTGGGACGATCTGAATGACACCCACTACGACTGGCCAAGCGTTGATGAGGTGAAAGCCTATCGCCGGCAGGTAAAAGATGCGGTCAACCAGGTGATTGATGACATGCCCCTGACTCTGCCCATTACCGACAAAGATCCTGCGTGGGTAATTCTGATGGGTATAGAGCATGAACGCATCCACCTTGAAACCTCTTCGGTGATTATGCGCCAGCTCCCTGTTGCTGACCTGACACCATCTTCTGCCTGGGAGGCCTGCCATGAAGCAGGACCTGCGCCTTCTAATCCACTGATCGCTATGGCTGGCCGTTCGATCTCGCTGGGCAAATCCGAAGATGCCGATACTTATGGCTGGGACAATGAATACGGTGTCCAGCAATATAAAGTGCATGATTTCAAAACCAGTAAATACCTGGTATCGAACCAGGAGTATCTGGATTTTGTAAAGGACGGCGGGTATCAGCAAAAAAGATACTGGACGGACGAAGGCCTGGCCTGGCTGGCCTACACAAAAGCCACCATGCCCAGATTCTGGCTTGAGCGCGACGGCACATTGTTACAGCGTAACCTGACACAGGAAATCCCGCTGCCACTGAACTGGCCGGTAGAAGTGAATCAACTTGAAGCCAAAGCATTCTGTAACTGGAAAGCCGACAAAAATCAGCAATCCATTCGGCTGCCCACCGTAGCCGAATGGTACATTCGCAGT
>NZ_JASJOJ010000041.1:0-40081 GCF_038519165.1 Photobacterium sp. SP02 | reverse complement strand
TAGTAATGTGGCCCTGAGTTTCACCATGAATAGACATATAAGCTGGAGTTGGCATAATCACTTTCCCTTAAATTTTAATCATTTCGATAAGTAGAACATAACGCTGCTCTTTGCGATGATTGATATATTGCAACCACCGTGCCAACTTTTAATTTCACTTAAAAACAGTGGTTTACAATTTTTCGTGAATTTTTAACTCATTTTCATTGCCAACTTTTTGGAAAATTTTCTAATTTCTTAGCAACTTCTTTCTGAATTTTTGTTATAGAGGCCTTAACCCGAGATTCCGCGGCCATTTCAGGAATAAACCGCTTCATATAGCTGTCCAGTAACTGAAGTCATCGTGTTAAATGCTCCTGGGTGCCCGTGATAGAATTCATCCATGGTTTATTGCTCATCCAGAGAGCCAATAACTGTCCCCCTTGATATTGAGCGTGCTGGAATGATGAAACAAGCGGTCAAGGAGTGTACAAAGGCATTACTTAGCATGCTTTGGATCTTACGTATGCTCGATCACACTGTAGCTCGCATCCGGTAAATCAAAGATCTGATGATGGCGGTAGGGTTTTAAATTCGGAACGACTTTCCTGCCACATCAACAGGTGTTGTGCGGATCAAGTTAACGTGGTCACAAAAAGCGTGTGTCAACATGCTCTCAGTGAACGGTTACCTGTTTTTTGCCATAAGGCAGGGAATTCCTATCAGTCAGCATGCTGACTGACAAGCGCCCCCGACAGTAACCGGGAAGGCGTTGGCAGCGGCACGCTTTTCCACTCATAGTCGTGCTGGGCATGTTCAGGAAGAAATAATTCGCTGGTATAGAATTTCCCGATCCGTTCCACCGGGTAAAACATGGCATCACCGTAATGCTGTTTCACAAAATCATGTTCGTACCCCAGAATTTCAAGCACAGTGGGGAACACATTGAAATGCGACAATTGATGGCGGTTTTCCGCCAGCGATGACTCAAATCGCTGCCGCAGTTGCGGATGCCTCGTCAGCACCATCATGGGCACCATCCCCTGATAGGCAGAGCCGCTGTTACGATTGCAATGCGTCAGCAGCCCTTTTCCTTCTTCCAGTAAATCCTGTCCGTGATCAGAGGTATAAATCACCACCGTATTGTCTAAATCAATGCTGTTTAGCAAACGATCAAAGAAGCCGTTCACATTCCAGGCAATGGCATTTTTATAGGAATTAATCAGAGCCTGACGATCGCTGTGACCGATAGGTTCAAATAACGCCATCGCAGGCTGAAACCTGGTCGAGGAGGCAGGGTATTTCCCCTCATAGGGAAAGTGCACACCCAGTTTATTGATATAAATAAAGTCTGGCTTATCATCTGCCACCAGCGACACCAAATGATCGACAATATCGAAATCAATCCGCATGAATGCCTGATGCCTTTCAATTTGCTCGACATTAAGCTGCTTTACCTGATTGATGAAGCTCAGTTCATCAATATTCATGAAATTGGCCAGTGTGCCCGGCGGTTTCTGGGCGTCAATATAGGTACTGGTATAGCCAGATGCCTGACTGTATTGCCAGATAGTCGGCAAACGTAGGGCCTGCTCAAAGGCGCCGGGAACGACTCCCCAGCGAAGCACAGCATTGCTATAGCTGCTGCAGTTATGTGCCGAGGTCGCGACACCGTAATTGATCACAGCATCAGCATGCGCCTTTAAACTCGGTACAAGCGAATAATCCGTATCCTGCCCGAAAAAATCACCGCTGACACTCTCGTCCATGACAACAATAACATTGCTGATCAATGGCTTGCCGGCGATGGCCGTGACCGGCCGTCGCTCTGGTCGTTCATCCACAATCTGCTCGAAGAGTATCACGCTTAAAAAGCCGGGCAGGGTATAAACGCCCGCCATCCCCTCCACCGCTGTCGGGCCTTTCATCGCCACCATGGCAGCCAGTATTCCTATAACAAACCCAGGAAATCCGGCAGCAACGCAGGAGGAGGAAGGGCGATATCGGGAAAGCAGCCAGGTTCTGATTCTGAATAAAGACAGGCTGAATGCCACAGCAATCAGCAAAGGCAGAAGAAGTTCTGACCAGTAAAAAAGCAAAGCTGCAACCGCCTCGCCGCGTTCAATCCACATCCGCCTGATATCGAACAGGGTCAGGTTATCAGCCAGAATCAAAAGCAGGGATAAATGGGCCAACACAACCAGGGTAAGAAACAGATTCCAGAAAACATGTACGGCCGTTAGTCTGACCGTTAACACCGCTTTTAGCGATGCGATGGCTATCAGCCAGATCGCGGTAAATATCGCCACATTACGTATTGGATTTTCTGACTGGCTGAGAAAAATCAGTTGAGAGAAGACATCCCGGGTCAGAAATAGCAGCACTCCCACAACCACAACAATTGACACTATTGTCATTAGCGCGTTTTGCCCGGTATTTCGTGCGGCGTTTGGTGCGGCGTTTGATGCATAGCTCCGACGGTTGTGACTGGCAGGCATAGGCGCTTCCCTTCTTTCTGAGAAAGATATCCGGGTACTTATTTGATTTAAGCTCGTCAGGACAGAAAGTCAAAATAATCCACAAAGCACTATTTTGTCCTGTTGCCGATCCGGGAGACAGTAATCAATAAAAGGGATTGAGAGGAATAAAGAAAAGAAAAGAGAAGAGAAAAAGCACAGGCAACAGATCATCACACACTGTTACCTGCACCTAAAGGTTAGTGCCAGCTTACCGGCAGCCCTTACTCAGACGGGCAGAGCATCACACGAGCTAACCGGGCCAGATTATAGGCATCAACATAGCCTGAATGCTGACGGCCTTCCCACTCCAGTCCGCTCATACTCATGGCGGCCCGTAACCCGATGCGCTTGTTTTTAACGTGCGGCTGCAGTTTAAACAAGGTTGCCAGGTTCAGGTATTCCCTGAAAGGCACGTTCAGATCTTTTGTTTTGCACTCGGCACGCAGGATGGCATCGTCCCGCCCCCACGCCGCATAAATTTTATGGCGGCCACCGAATTTTTGCTCTATCGCTGACAGAATACTGGCCAGGGGCTTGCCGTTTTGCGCCACAACTTCTGGCTTGATACCCGTCAGTTCAGTACAAAATGGCGATATTTCGTCGTTCTCCGGCTGAACATAGTATTGCGCCCGACGTGAAATCGTGCCCTTTTCAAGGTTCAGCTCAGCCACGCCAATCTCAATGATTTCGCCGGTGCGGGCGATACCGTCTTCATTCCAGCAACACATTTCAAGATCAAAACAAACGATGCGGTTAAAATTCATGATTTTCCATTATCCGTCATACCAAACTTCATAATCATCAGCTCTGATAGTAAATACTTACCAACACGGATGATTATTGAGTTTTGCACTATTAGCTTTGAACAAAGCGGCGAAGGATAGCATGTATGGCGGCCGGCTTCAGCCCCTTGCCAACAGCAGCCCATCAGAATTACTCTTGTGATGGCTTATATGAAAGGATCGCGCAATGAAAAACGTCTATCGCCCGCTGTTTGACGATAACAACCCGCCCGGCGAGGTGTTTTTCGGCCATCAGGCATTCCTCCCCCATACAACTACCCCCAAGCACAGCCATCCCTGGGGGCAGTTACAGTTAATCAGTGGCGGTATTCTGGAGTTAAACGCTGAAGGGAAACGCTTTTTGTCACCGTCGCAGTACGCGATCTGGATACCGCCCGGCATAGAGCACGAAAGTTATATGCGCCGCAGCATGAATTACTGTTCAATGAACCTGATTCAGCCGCTGGCTACATCGCTGCCGGGCTTTCCCTGCCTGCTGGAAGTCAACCCTATCATAGAAGCGATAGTCAATGATCTGCGTGACCGCCAGTTGCAGGTCGCGGAAACCGCTGAAGATAAGCGTCTGATCGACGTCTTGCTGGATCAGCTCAGGCACACCCGTATTCACGACCAGTTTCTGCCCAGCAGTGAAGATAAACTTCTTCAGCCAATACTGCGTACGCTGGAAAAAAATCCAACCGACGGCACAACGTTGGCGGCGTGGGCAGAAAAACTGCATACCTCTGAGCGGACGCTGGCCCGCCATTGCCAGGATACGCTCGGTATGAGTTTCATTGAATGGCGGCAAAGGAGAAAATTTATCTACTCTTTGCATTTATTGAGGAAAGGTTTATCTGTAAAAGAAATTGCGCTGACCTTAGGTTATCACCAGGCTTCGCCTTTTATTAACCTGTTCAAACGGCATGCGCAATGTACACCAGAACAATACAGACAAAAGCAAATCCGGGCTCGGTAGCACAACAGCACACCCGCCGGATTTAGCTGCCCACGGCTTTATCCGGCAAGCCCACCAGCAAGCGCCCGGCCGCATGTCTGCTGAGCGGATGCCCTAACAGGAAGCCCTGACCCAGCTGACAGCCCAGTGATTTTACCGTTGAGAGCTGAACGTCATCTTCAATCCCGACCACGGCCACCTGAACCCCCAAACTCCCGCTCATGCCCACAACAGATTGAATGAGCGCCTTATTAGCGTCAGAGCCCGGCAGGGTGCCAACACAGGCACGGGCAATTTTTACTTTATCGAAAGGGAAATCGCGCAATATAGTCAGGCAGGCATTCCCGTTACCGAAATCATCCAGTACCAGGCTGACACCTATATGCTTCAGATCATGCATCATGGCCCGCACTTTCGGCGGATCCTGCTGTACGGTTTTTGCGGTCAGTTCTATTTCAAGGCGTCCCGGCTCCAGCCCGGATTCCTGCAGCGCTTCCAGTACAGTCTGGCAGAAAGTGTCCGGTTTCAGCTGCTGGGCGGAAATATTAACTGAAATACTCATTTCTTCCGGCCAATCCCTCGCGGCCATACAGGCCTGCTTCAGGACCCAGTCACCCAGCGCCTGAATCAATCCGGCATCCTCGGCAACAGGCATAAATTCCTGAGAAGACACCATACCTTCGCGCTGATGACGCCAGCGCAATAAAGCTTCGAATCCTTGCAGCTGGCTGGTTTTCAGATCAAACACCGGCTGATAATAAGGTTCGAGCAAGTCTTGCGCCATGGCTTTGCGTAAGTCTCTTTCCAGTAACTGCCTTTGTTTTAACTGCTCGTCCATTCGGGTGTCGAAGAAACAAAACGTCGAGCCGCCGTCCATTTTGGCGCGGTACATGGCTGTATCTGCGGCCCGCAGCAAATCGACAGGTTCAATATCATGATTGGACATAGCGATACCAATGCTCACTCCCGCCAGAATCTGCTGTCCGCGGATGTGGTAGGGTTCAGACATCGCTTTGATAATGCGGGACGCCAGGGCCGAGGCTTCATCCGGCTCCTGCCCGCCAACATGGATCAGTGCAAATTCATCACCGCCCAGCCTGGCAATGGTGTCATGCATGCGCAGCAAATGCTTCAGACGCCCGGCCGTTGCCACCAGCAGCTCATCACCCACAATGTGGCCATAAGCATCATTGATCTGCTTGAACTTATTTAAATCCATCATTAATACAGCAACGCAGGCATCGTTATCGCCGGCATGCTGAAGGGCGGTTTCAAGCTGCTGTGAAAAATAAAGCCGGTTCGGCAGTGCGGTTAAAGAATCATGCATTGCCAGTTTGTACATGGCCGCTTTATCCCGTTCACCGGCTTTCAGCATGAGATTCATCTGACTGAGCCGTCGCCAGCTCAGTGCCACGAGAGCGACAGGCAAAACGAACATCAGCGAAATGAAAGCGCCCAGTCCGAATTGACGGTATTGCCCAACCCAAAGCGTAAAGCGCTCGAATAACTCGAACTGACTGGCTAACAGCAGCCAGATGACTGCAAAGACAGCGAGTTTGATCAAGGTTCGCTTCAGGAACATTGAATGAAATAGCGATTGCAAGCTAGCCTCACGACCAGCTCTACCCTGCGCAGAATGGCTCATAAATGGATTACCTCGTCCCAAATTATCACCGTCACGTCCATCGCCAACTCGGGAAAATATGTGATTGTTATAGTGTTGTTTTGTTGTAATGCGGCCATTTGATGGTCTGGCTCTGCTACAAGACTTATTAGTTAACACGATCACATTTACGTGAAAATGACACTTACATTTTAGGCAAATTTCCCTTTCATGTGGCACTTCTTTGCTGAGTATTTCGTGATATCGCTGCAACTCCTTGCGTCGATTACAGAAAAAAAATCCGGCGAGCATCATGCATCGCCGGTACATCAAAGCATTTCACAGATATGAAAAGGTAGTGTTGAACCCGGTTTACGCCAGTAACGGCGCTTGCTGTCCGGCACCTTTACGGCGCGTACGCCAGCCCAGCAGAGCTAAGCCTGTGGTCAGCAACAACAAGCTGGCGGGTTCTGGAATCGGATTTCCTGGCCCGCCGGAAGTCATATAATCAATACCGGCCAGATAAAAATCTGACAGCAACACGCCCGACAGAATAATGTGTTTAACATTATCTTCGCCATCCAGATCCCAGTAATTGCCCTGGAAATTCAGCTCGTTTGGCGTCAGAGCAGACAGTAAATCATCAATCCCCAGTAAATTGGTATTGATGTTGAGTTCAAATTCCGGGAAACCGTCGTCAATCAAATAAGCTGTCGCCGATTCCAGCAGATTCAGGTTATTCAGATATAAACCTTCTACTGTCGAAGGCTGATCAAAGCTCAGCACCAGAAACTCATGACCATCCACTTTGAAGTTATCATCGCCAAGCAACAGCGCACTGTCGATCAGGCCGCCGTCAGAAATACTGTTGACGCCGATACCTTGTCCGCTGTGTGACAGATTAACCAGTGACTGATCGCCGGTTATAATGCCATCCTGAAACAATCCGGGAACATAATAACGGTACGACGAAAACGTTATTCCGCCAACAGTGCCGGTTTGATTGCCATTCAGGCTTGAATAAGCACCGTCCGTGAAGTCGATTTGTGCCGCCGACACACTCATCGAACCACCCAGCAGTGCAAGGGCTGCGACCCCTGTCTTTATAAGCGATTTCATCATATTGCTCCCTACTTGTGTTATGTCGTGTTAATTTTTGTTGGTACATTTGTGTTCGCACAAGCTATTGCATCTTACATGCCAAAACATAAGCCAATGAAAATCAGTCACTTTTTTCAGCATCTATGTAGCAATGTAAAAAACACCGACACGATAAGGGGAGATCTGGACACAGAGTGTAAATTTCTCTGACGGGAAGTCAGACAATCAGGTTTGCTTATCTGCCTGACTGTCTGAAGAAACAAAAACGTGAAGGGCGATTTAACAGACAACGATCCTGCGGCAAAAACCAGGCAGGCGATAAAGCACCGCTGCCGTGTTTATCACTGGCTGTGTTGTTTAGTCAGCACATACATCTCAGCCAGGCTGCCGGTAATACGCTGGCCCTGGCGATCCAGGCGAAACAACTGGTTCTCTCCGACAAAGAACTGAATGCCTTCGCCGCTGTCATTGGTTAATGTGATGGTATTACCTGCGTCATTCCAGCTAAATTTTCCCCGATCGGAAAACTGCTCGCCATCCTTACCCAGATAAGTTTCAGTCAGTTCAAATGTCCCCTGCAGATCCAGAACAAGGACAGTTTCAATACCTTCACAGTCTGCACAGGGAATCGTGCCGACATAAGTGCCATTCCAGTCCAGCGAATTACGGGCATTGTGTTCTGTGTCCACATAGGCTGTCGCCTGCTGATCGGCCACCTGCGTCTGAGCGGGTGCAGCATTTGATGACATCTCGCTTTCGGAAGCGGGTTTATCACAGCCTGCCAGCGCACCCGCCAGAGCCAAACTAATCGCAAGAGACAAGAGTCGCTTTGTATTCATACCTTCTCCTGATACTGAGCCATCTCAATACGGCCCGACTTCGCCAAACGTTCAGCAATAAGTCATTCAGGGCCGTTGATGAGGTGTTGGACTGATAAATATCCGAAAAGTGCCCGACTTTCCGTTTGCTGTATGGGTGAATCCCGACATACCGGGTGAAACGGGGCAAACAGCCAATCACCGGCCCCTACGATCATTGGGGCAATGTGGTATTTGAGTTAGAACATTCAACAGCGGAAATTGGAAAGCGGTTGATAAACCCCATTCATTATTTCAGGCAACAATGCCACAGTGAATGGCGTGCTTTGCTGGTCGTGGACAGGACAAGATGGCCTCTGAGTAGTGCCACTGTTTATGGACGTGTGACTCACAATGCAGCGAAGGTACGACTGCATTGTGAGTTTTTCCGCGTTTATAGTCATAGTCGACGCTATTAACAAATCAGACTGAGTGATGTAGGCCAATGTGGCCTAAGTCTCCTCTGGTAGATTCATCAGCAAAACCAGCGCCACAGTACAATTTTATTCCGCAGGCGGAATTAATACTTTATCGATAACATGGATGACACCATTCGTCGCCGGGATATCCGCTTCTATCACTTTCGCCCCGTTAATTCGAATACCATCGTCGGTGTTTTCGATAGTAAGGGGGTGCCCTTCAACAGTTTCTGGTTGTTTCAGCTGACTCGCTGCTGATGAAGAGATTGCGCTGGGAAGAAGATGATAAGTGATTAATTTTTGCAGTTTTTCTTTGTTTTCTGGTTTCAATAATTCAGCAAGTGTACCTTCTGGCAGCATTTCAAACGCTTCATCAGTCGGGGCTAACAGGGTAAACGGCCCTTTTCCTTCTAAAGTACCTGTTAAATCTGCAGCTCTGATTGCCATAACGAGTGTTTGAAAGTTGTCGTTCGTCGCAGCAACTTTGACTAAGTTTTTGTCAACTTGGGTTTGCTCCTGTGCTGCATATGCATTATTAAAACCGACAGTGATGATAATAATCAGTGCAGAAACAAAAGCATGAATGAATCTTTTCATCATGAACTCCTGTGGATCGCGACATAAGGCAGTGATTTGAAAGATCTAATTCAACGTTTAATTGTGACTCGACTTCGAATTATGAAGTGTCCCCATTTTAAGAATTTGGTGTGATACCGTCATATCCCGAGCACACCCAGTATTTACGAGTGACCGGATACACAACAATAAAATTAACCAGGCGGCAATGATAAATTGAAAACCCTGTGTTGAACCTTACTCACCCCAGCCGTTTCTTTTTCAGCAGCACAGTATTGTCTTGCGCCAGCTCTTTCTCCAGCTGGCGGGTGACAAATTCCGGGCTGTTGGTGTGGCGGGCCAGCAGATGGTACACCACAGGGATCACCAGCAAGGTAAAGCAGGTGGCAACACTGATACCGCACAGCACCACTATCCCGATCACCATCCGGGTTTCTGCCCCGGCGCCGGTCGCCAGGATCAAAGGAATCGCCCCGGCAGCCGTGGTGATGGCTGTCATCAGAATCGGACGCAGGCGGGCACAGGCCGCGTCAATCACTGCGTCTTCGTAAGCTTTGCCCTGATCGCGCAGCTGATTGGCAAACTCAACAATCAATATCCCGTTTTTCGCCGCCAGTCCCACCAGCATGATGATGCCTATCTGCGAATAAATGTTGAGGGTCTGACCGGTAAAGTACAGTCCCAGTAAGGCCCCGAAGGTCGCCAGCGGTACGGTCAGCATGATCACCAGCGGGTGAATATAGCTTTCGAACTGGGCCGCCAGTACCAGAAACACCACCGCCAGCGCGAGGGCAAAGACAAAGAGAATAGAGTGGCTGGCAGTCTGAAAATCCTGCGACGGGCCCTTATAGTTCACCACCGCATCGGCAGGTAAATATTGCCTGACCAGTCCGTTCAGGTAGGTTAATGCTTCTCCTAAGGTGTAATTATCGGCAAGATTCGCCTCTATGGTGACAGCGCGGATCCGGTTGAACCGGTTCAGGGTCGGCGCATCGGCATATTCAGACACAGTCACCAGGTTCGATAAAGGGATCAGTTCGCCATTATGCCGTGAACGCACGTACAGGTTGCTGAGATCCTGCGGGGTATTCTGTCGCTCCGGCTGGCCTTCGATCAGTACATCGTATTCTTCCCCGCGCCATTCGTAGCGGGTCACGACCCGGGAGCCCAGCATAGATTCCAGCGTCTGCCCGATTTCCGTCACTGAGACGCCTAAGTCCCCTGCCCGCTCTATGTTAATATCCACCCCAAGCAGGGGCTTGGTCTCTTTGTAGTCATGATCCAGGCCTTCCAGTCCGGGGTTGTTCGCGGCCTGCTCCATGATAATGTCACGCCACTGGGCAAGCTGCTCATAGGTGCCGCCACCAATCACGAACTGCACCGGTTTGTTAACTCCGCGCCCGAACGGCTGGCGCATCACAGCGAATGCCGACACCCCGGCAAGATCACTCAGGCGCTGCTGCATATCACGAATGATCACAAACGCATTGCGTCGCTCATCCCAGTCTTCCAGCACCACAATGGCAAAACCGTTAGAGAAGTCTTCGAGCTGGCCCCAGCCACGCGGCGCCCGAACCAGCAAGCGCATGATTTCCCCGCTCTCCACCATTGGCATCAGCCTGTGCTCAATCTCATTCATGTAGGGCTGCATGTATTCAAAACTGGCGCCCTGAGGGCCATTGATCAGAATAAACATGGCGCCTCTGTCTTCCCGGGGCGCAAATTCGGTCGGAATACGGGTCGCCAGCCAGACGCTGCCGCACAGCATCACCACCAGCATGCCGATGATCAGATAAGGCCGGCGCAGCCAGTTCATCAGCGATGCGCGGTAAAAATCCGTCACCGCCCCCAGCACAGCACTGACCTTACGCACCAGCCAGGGTTCACTCTCGACCTGCTGCATAATTTTTGACCCCATCATAGGCGTCAGCGTCAGCGCCACCAGTGAAGACAGGATCACCGCGGTACTCATGGCCACCGAGAATTCCCGGAATAATTTGCCGAGATCGCCCTCCAGAAAACCAATCGGCAGGAATACGGATATCAGCACCACAGTGGTGGCAACAATGGCAAAACCGACCTGCCGCGCCCCCAGAAAAGCGGCTTTCAGCGGCGATTCGCCCAGTTCGATACGGCGGTGAATATTCTCCAGCATCACGATGGCATCATCGACGACTATCCCGATGGCCAGGATCAGCGCCAGCAGGGTGAGCAGGTTGATGGTATAACCCAGGGCGTAGAGAATAATGAAGGTCCCGATCAAAGACACAGGCACAGTCAGTGCCGGGATCAGCATGGCGCGGACACTGCCGAGGAACAGGTAAATCGTGATAATGACCAGGATCAGGGCAATAAAGAGGGTTTTATACACCTCATCGATTGATGCCTGAATAAACACCGAGGAGTCATAGGATTCTTTGATTTCCATACCGTCAGGCAGGGTCGGGTTGAGCTGGGCGACCAGCGCGTTGACCGCCTGAGCCACTTCCAGCGTATTGGCGGTCGATTGCCGGTTAATCCCCAGCCCTATCATGTCCTGCGTATTGCCGCGAAACATGATTTTTTCTTCTTCCGCCGCCAGCTCCACATTTGCCACATCCGCCAGGCGGATCAGATAACCGTCATCACCAATACCTATCACCAGGCGGGAGAAATCCGCAGGGGCGAGAAAACTGCGCTGAGTCCGAATAGAAAACTGGCGGTTTTCCGATTCGATCGATCCGGCCGGCAGCTCAACGTTGTCGGCCCTGAGCGCGTTTTCCACATCCGACACCGTCAGCCTGCGGGCCGCCAGTTTTTGCCTGTCTATCCATATCCGCATCGCATATTCTTTACCGCCACCGATACGCACCGCCGCCACACCGTCCAGCACAGAGAAGCGATCGACCAGATAGCGGTTGGCGTAATCCGTCAGCTCAAGGGTATCCATCCGGTCTGAGACCAGATTGAGCCACATGATCACTTCAGAGTTGCCCTCCGCCTTCTGCACTTCAGGCGGATCCGCTTCGTCCGGCAGATTATTGAGAATACCGGAAATACGGTCACGCACATCGTTCGCGGCGGCGTCGATATCGCGCCCGATACCAAATTCCAGCGTCACATCCGACCGGCCGTCACTGCTGGTGGAACTGATATTGCGGATCCCCTCAATGCCAGACACCCGATCCTCGACAATCTGGGTGATCCGGCTTTCAACAATGGCCGCCGATGCCCCCCGGTAGTTGGTTGAGATAGTGACAATCGGCGGATCGATATCCGGATACTCGCGCAGCGGCAGCCTTTCATAGGCGACCAGCCCGAAAGTAATCAAGAGCAAGCTGATCACAGAGCCAAAGACTGGCCGCCGGACCGCCAGATCAGTCAGAAACATGGGCGGCCTCCCGGAAGGTAAAATGCTCCACAGGCTGAGTGGTCACTGTTTGTCCCGGCCGGACTTTATCCATCCCCCGGGTGATCACCTGCTCGCCTTGCTGCACGCCGCTGAGAATTTCCACTTCGCCGCGACTGCGAAAGCCCAGCTCAACCAGCCGTTGTTCAACCACGTTTTCGCCGTTGACGACCATCAGAAAATGTTCCGCCTGACGCGGGATCACCGCTTCTTCAGGAACCACCAGCCCGGCACGGGATTCTAATGTGAGTGCCAGTGTCATCAGCATACCGGGCCGTAATAATAACTGAGGATTGTCGACTCTGGCCCGCACCTCAACGGCCCGCGTCTGAGGGTCGACCCGGCTGTTGACCGTGGCAACCCTGCCGGAAAAAATCTGGTCGGGAAAAGCGGCGACGCTTCCTTCCACTTGAGCACCAGGGTTAATCTGGCCGAGAAAGCGTTCAGGCACAGAAAAATCCAGTTTAACCGTATCCAGGGCATCCAGGGTGGTGACCACCATACCAGGCGTCACCAAGGCGCCCTGGCTGATCTGGCGGAACCCGAGCACACCGGAAAAAGGTGCCAGCAGGGTTCTGGCTTCCAGTTCGGCCTGATTCTGGGCCAGAATGGCTCTGGCCACTTCAATCCCCGTCCGCAGTTTATCCAGCTCAGAACGCGCCACAGTATTGCGCCGAACCAGACCTTCAATGCGCTTGTATTCCCGCCTTTGTTCGTCCAGGTTGGCCTGCGCCGCCCTGACTTTGGCTTGTTGTTCACCCGAGGTCAGTGTGAGCAGTAATTCCCCCGCCCTCACCTGCTGGCCGTCTTCAAAATGGATCCGATCGACTTTTTCCGTCACTTTTGCGGTGATCTGCACTGACTCGCGCGATTTCACCGTGCCAAGCGCTTCGACAAGACGGGAAACGTTCTGCCGCACGACCGGCTGAACCACCACATTGGGCACGGGGCGTGACTGTTTCACCAGTGTCTGCGCATGTCGCTGGTATTCGGTGTAACCAATACCAGCAACCAGAGCCAGCAGTAAGACAGCGCCGACTATCAGGGTGACTTTCATCCATGTGCTCCTGTGAACAAAGGCGAAACAGCAATGATGTATTGATTCCAGTTAAGTATAGCCAGCAGCGATTTTTTGACGTGTTGTCAATTGCGAACAGGGAGGCAGAAGTGGGACGCAGAGAAGTCACAAACCCGGTTTACAGTGTAAAACGGATATGCAACAAATTTTATTGATATGAAAATGTCACTTCACTAAATCAGAGACATCCACCAGCACGGTCATTTCAACTGGAAAGATGATCAAGGCAGGGGGGGAGAATAAACTCCGTTCTCTTGGCTGTGGCGTATTGGGAAAGATGCTACGACTGATACCTGAGTGTCCTCAGGGGCATGGCATAGTCCGTGGCCTGAAAAACAGATAAAAAAAAGCGAGCCGGGACGGGCTCGCAACAAACTCACATATTGCATTTTCGAGAGACTCACAAGATAACTGACCCGCCATCCTTGCCAGGGGTTACCTTTCTCATCGAAAGGGACAAAGGTTATATCAAGATTCATTTTGGCTTTTTTTGTGCACCTAATGTCATCGCAATGTCAAAACATATTGATTTGACTCAGATTTGACGAAAATCTTTGATCTTGCTTCCTATCTTCCGCTGGCAATATCATCTAGCGCCGTCAGTACCTGATCATTAATGTGCCCTTCGTACACTAACTTACAGACCTTACGGCGTACGGCTAATCCTGAGATCAGCTTTTCTATCGACAGATGGCGCTCATCATGCTGGCTGTTAAACAGCTCAACCGTTTTACTCAGGATTTCGTATGGCATCACCTCGCCACTGACACGCAGCCAGTCAAGCTTGTCCATAAAAGCCTGACACTCTTCGGTAATCACACTGACGGGATGACCCGACATAGCAGACAGCGCTGTGATACTGCGTTGCAAGGCCTCCTGAGAGGTATATTTAGACAGGACAATGGTTAACTCATCCGCATTGATTTCGACCAGGTGCTTTCGCAATTTAACCCGCCGCCCCAAACGGCCCTTAGGTCGCCCTTCTTTGCGCTGGATCGGTTCAAACTCGCCGTCAATGATCTCAGACAGCTGATCCAGCTCCTGGCGGGGCAGGATCTCATTGCGCAGCGGGTTGGGCATAGTGGGGGCCATGGATCGCTTACCTTCATTGTGCATCTTGGCCCGGGAGAAGCGGATCACTTCATCGGCATCACATTTGATCTCAATATTATAATCCTGGTAGCGCGATGCCTTGCCTTCTGCCGGGCTGATCGTCAGGTGGTAGCCCCACAGGTTGACGGCAAATAACGACTCAGTCACCTTGCCTTCAGCCAGCTTTTTCAGCTCACGGATCAAATCGGTAGAGAAACGGCGCCATTCAATATTGCGGGCCAGTTTCTGGTTCAGCTCGCTCAGCAGCATGCTGTCATGGCCACGGCGTGACATCCGGCTGCGGAAGAAGGTATATAACTGGAAGACCAGAGTATGCTGGCGAAGAATCTCTGGCGGGAACAGGAAAAAATAGTCCCTGGTCAGCAGCTCTTCAAAAAATGAAGGCTCCCAGACCAGAATGTACAGATTCGGTTTAATGCGGATTTCGCCATCTTCGCCTTCCTGCGGCGCTTCTTCCGACGCGGTTATGGTCCGGGCCAGAAAACGAAAACGATCACTTTTAAAGCCTTCCGGCATGTTCTCGCTTAACCAGCGGCCTGTCAGTTCATGCAGCTGAAAATCGGTGAACTCGATCCTGTCTATGCTTTCGCGGATCGAATCACGGGCCGGGCCGCTGTCTTTTTTCCCGCGCAATGCCAGAATATCTGTGATGTAAATCGGTGTTTTATTGCTCATGTGCCGCGATTGCAGCTCGTAATCCGATAAATGATGATCATGATATTGCACCGTCAGGGTAAACAGCGCGAACAGCGTCATCATGTCGTCTACCGTCATGATCGCTTTCGATGATCGTGTTTCAATAATTGCGCGTGTGCCAGATATTGCTACCATAGATTTCTGATAGCTTTTCTTGGTACGTGGCGGCGCCAGTGCCTGATCAATAATCCCCGCCCAGCTGGTGGGTGAGACAACAATCTGATCGGCTTCGTCAGGCATCATAGGCGGCGTGCCCAGACCATATTCGTTCAATAAACGTTTATTGACCTGATTCTGAGCCAAAGCTTTGGAACGTTTTTGTTTTTCTTGTTCCTTACTTTGAGCAGACTGCAGGCTGGCAGTGCCCAGCTGAGAAACCAAAAGAGCAGGATTAATGAAGTGGTGCAGCATGGTCTTGCCTGCCAGCCCTTCTTCGAAGCGTACCGGTTGCTGGTTGAATAAACCGATACTCACAGCCGCACGTAAACGTTGCTGTATGGCCGCACGGGTAAGCTGACCCTCAGTGGCTTCCACCAGTTCGGTGGTCGACACTATGCCGTCCTGGCTGGACAGGCCACGTAAGGAGATCAGGTTCAGCAGTTCAATAATACTTCTGGTGACCCCTTTGAAGTGCTGGTATTGAGGTAACCAGTCGACAAGCGCGTTGGGAATGGCAAACAAGTGTCCGTCTTTGTGTGATCGGGGAGCTGAGATCAGGATCTTTTCATCATATTTCTCATCACGTGTAACCGTAGATTTCATTTGCCATTCGCCGTAATTTGACCATCTTTCCGGAAAGAATAATAAAAAAATACTGAGAAAGAAAGCTTTTTTTATTGAGGCTTTTTAATAATGATCTTTTTGATTTTAATGATCTAATTGATAGAGTGATCTTATGATCCGGGCCACAAATTTGGTATAACCCACTGATTACAAAAATATATTTTTCTGCATGATCCGGAAGTATGATCAATGCACTTTCGGAGTGGTGATCATGATGCTTCTGTAAGCATGATCAAACAAGGCCCAGAACCATGATCATTAGTGCTCTGTAAGTATGATCAACGAAACAACAGAACTATGATCAATGTGTTTATACAGGTTATCCACAGGGTTATACCGAGGAGGTGATCTCCCGGTGAGCAAAATCGACGATTCACTCCCCTTTTTCAGGTCTTTTTCCTGTTTTCAGACCCAGAACGATGATCAAGTTATCGCCTTTGGACTTGGCGCAATCCGTTTTTTACGTCTGGTTCTCTCCTGTTGCTGTTGATTTCATCGATTTCGGAAAGACAATCACCGTAATAACAGAGCGCTTTTATATGTGTCCGGTAATGGAAAAATGATCAAGCTGTCAGTTTTGTCATTTCAACCTACTGATTGCGATGGTGGTTAACGCAATCGCTGCCCGTTGCAGGGATAACAACCCGATTTGATTCAGGTATATCGGGCATTCACCGTAAATTAGCGGTACTTCACTATGCTTCCGCAGGTATTGGACTTGATCCCTGGTGAGGATCTTTATCTTGATCATTGATCCGATCTTTCCTTGTGTTGAGAGTCCCTTTTTCAGCTTACTATTTAGCCGGCTTTCTCCTTGATCATTGTTGCGTAAACGGCAAATAATGCCTGAAGCATGATCAAGGCACAGTGCTCATTTTTGCTCCATTATTCTCGCTGGCCTCATGCTATCGCCTTTTTCGGTGCGTCTGCTCTGATTCATTGAGCTCATCTTGGCTATTTGTAGGTTGAAATGACAGTCACTGTAGATTAGCCATCTTTTTTCAGGCTTCCAGCCAAAATCAGGCTCATTTGCTTTACATTGTAAATTTGTGACACTGTGACATTTTAATTTGTGGGCTGTTATCTGAATCATAACAGCCAGAAATGACGCACTCATTTGTAAGGATTTTGTTAATTCGTACGGCTTTTATCCGAACTGGCATGGTTTTTACTTGAGCTCTTCATCACAGTTAATCGTTCAGCTTTTTGTTGTTTTTGTATATTTATGTTGTACAATTTTGACAAATACTCTGTAGGGTGATGAACAAGATGAATCGGGTAGAAACAATAGAAAATTTGCTCAAGATAGCTGAGCAGACAAAACAGGTACAGGCGGACCGTATTGAAATCGTGCTGGAAGAGCGCAGGGATGATCATTTTCCCTCTATGTCAAAAGCACTTATGGAAACCCGCTCTGGCCTGACCCGTCGTAAGTTAGATGAAGCGATTGCCCGGATGGAAGAAGCGGGACATCAATTTACTAAAAATAACGCCAATCATTACTCCATCACGCTGAATGAAGCACATATGCTGATGGATGCGGCAGAGCGGCCTGCCTTTCACGAGCGCCAAACCGGCAAGCGTAAGCCCTGGGTGGTGAATGTGCAGAACCAGAAAGGTGGCACAGGCAAATCAATGACGGCGGTTCATTTGGCGGCTTGTCTGGCCTTGGATCTGGATAAGCGCTATCGCATTTGTTTAATCGATTTGGATCCGCAAGGCTCTCTTCGTCTGTTCCTGAACCCGCAAATCAGTGTCGGCGATCAGGAAAACATTTATTCCGCGGTTGACGTTATGCTGGGAAATGTGCCGGAAGATCAGGCTACGGACAAAGCATTTCTGATGAACAATGTGGTTATGCCGACCCAGTACCCTAACCTGAAAACCATTGCGGCCTTCCCGGAAGACGCCATGTTCAATGCTGATGCCTGGCAGGATCTGGCTGTAAATCAGAACCTGGATATTGTGCAACTGCTGAAAGAGCGAGTCATCGATCAGATAGAAGATGAATTCGATGTCATCATGATTGATACAGGTCCGCACATCGACCCCTTGGTGTGGAATGCGATGTATGCATCAAATGCGCTGCTGATCCCTTGTGCGGCCAAACGGCTTGACTGGGCATCTACGGTGAATTTCTTCCAGCATTTGCCTACTGTGTATGAAATGTTCCCGGAAGACTGGCATGGACTGGAGTTTATCCGTTTGATCCCTACCATGTTCGAAGATGATAATAAGAAACAGGTTTCGGTATTAACGGAAATGAACTATCTGCTTCAGGAGCAGGTGATGATGGCGACGGTGCCCCGTAGCCGTGCTTTTGAAACCTGCGCTGATACCTACAGCACCGTTTTTGATCTGACGACCTCAGATTTTGAAGGCGGTAAAAAAACCTTATCGACTGCCCAGGACGCGATTCAGCGGGTTGGCCTTGAGCTCGAACGCGTCATGCATAGTCACTGGGCCAATTTGAACCAGGAGAAATAACAGGTGGCGATTAAAACAAACGATCTGAATGCCCGTCTGTTTGGTAAAGCAGATAAGCGCCGTGCGACCACAGTGGCTGAGGCGCAGAGTGCGGCAAAAGATAAAGCAGCAGTGATTGAGCTGGCAGTTGCCGGTGAAACCACTGTGGCGTTTGAACTGGTAAAAGTGAAAGCCAGCGAGATTGGCGAACAGACTCAGGTTTTTGCTCAGAATGCCCGTGAGCAGGCATTTTTAAACGAACATGCCTTAGCCGATATTCTGACAACACTGAAAGACCGGGGACAGCAATATCCGGCAGTGGGTCGCTGGCTGGAAGACGGCCGCATTGAAGTGCTGGACGGTAGCCGGCGGCGGATGGCCTGTTTGCTGTCGCAACAGGATTTTCTGATTTATGTCGCCAAAGGCATCAACAGTAATCATGCCAAGTTTCTTTCCGATGTGGCCAATGCGCACAAGCCGCTGTCATTGTTTGAGCGCGGCAAAGAAATGCAGGCTTTGCTGGCTAGCGGCAAAGTGGCTGATCAAAAAGCCTTGGCCCGGTTTTGCCAGTGCAGCGAAGCGCTGGTCAGCGGCGCGTTGAAAGCGGCCAGTTTGCCGATGGAGCTGTTAATGGCTTACCCGAGTGTCGGTGAGCTCGGCCGGCCGACCATAGTGAAGCTGCATAAACTCTACTATTCACTGAATGATGAGCAGCAGCAAGCGTTTGTCAAGGAGCTGGCTCAGCAAGATAAACCTGTGTGGCAAAGCGTCGATGCACAGGGTATTACGCGTATAACCCGTGAAGTCACCAATCACATTGAGCATCTTGGTGAGGTCGTGCGTCCCAAAGTGCAGCAGAGCAGCAAACCTCAGTCGGTTGAGCTGGTGCGCGGACAAGCAAGCTATGTCAAAGATGGTGACAGACTCCAGCTCAAACTGAGCAAGCTCTCTGAACAGCAGGCTGAACATATACTTGCCTATCTGGCCGATTACCTCAATTAATCGCATCTTTGTTATCTGTAAGCCACGTCTGATGACGTGGCTTTTTTTATTGTGCTTGGTAGTATACAGACCTGTTTCTTCTATCTATTGCTGCAGCATCAGAGGCCAGTATGTCTGAACTGTCTCGTTTCATTTCTGACTTAGTCAGTCGTGCAAAACAATCCCGTCATCGTTATCTGCTCTGCATTGAGAGTGAGCACAGTTGGGGGATCAGCACGGCTTTGCTTGCTCAGGCGCATTACTCTGACGGCCTGTGGCTGAGCGATAAGGCGCCGCCAAACGTGCCATCGGTATCGGTCAAAAAAGCACAAGCCTGGTTAGGTCAGGACTGTGATTTTCTGACGGTAGATTTGCACCAGGGCTTAGCGATTGAGGCCATGGCCGCTTTGGCCGGCACCATACGTGGCGGAGGTCTTATGGTGATGCTGTTACCCGGCCCCAAAGACAGGTCAAGCGATTGGCAGTCTCCTTTCATGCAGCGCTTTTTATCTCAGCTTTCCAGCCATCATGTACTGACGATAAAACCCGGGCGCGATGGCAAGATCAGTTTGCCTCTGTTGCCTGAAGCATCTGCGGCAGTTAGCGATATCGCTGAGCGGCCTTATGGGTGCCTGAGTGATGAGCAGCTCGATGCCGTTGAAGCAATCCGACGGGTAGTCACAGGTCACAGGCGCCGTCCCCTGGTCATTACGGCTGACCGCGGGCGAGGCAAATCATCCGCTTTAGGTATCGCTGCGGGTATTCTGATGAAGGAGAAGCCTCGCAAGATACTGGTGACAGCGCCTCGTCAGCGTAATGTCCAAACCGTATTTCAGCATGCGGCCAATATCTTAGGGCTCGCTGCGGATTCGTCTTCTCAACTGCAACGGGATGGCAGTCAGCTCTGTTTTGTTGCGCCTGATAACCTGCTGGCTGAGCGCCCTTCCGCGGATCTGCTTATCGTTGATGAAGCGGCAGCTATCCCTGCCCCGTTGTTGCAAAAGATGCTGTCGAGTTATTCAAGGGTGGTCTTCGCATCTACGATACATGGTTATGAAGGTACCGGGCGGGGATTTGCCATTAAGTTTACATCTGTATTGGATGCAATGACCCCGCAATGGCGTGCCTGCTCAATGACATCTCCTATTCGATGGGCTGCGGGCGATCCGCTGGAACGGTGGCTTTTTGAGACGCTGTTGCTGGATGCCGAGCCGGCCTTTATTGCTGAGCCTGTGTCTGCCGCGGATGTTCAGTATCAGCGGATCTCGCCACTATGGCTGGCTGAGCGGCCGGACAGCTTATCCCAGTTGTTTGGTTTGCTGGTCAATGCACATTATCAGACCTCACCGAGCGATCTTAAGCAACTGCTGGACGATCCTGACTTAGCGATTTTTGTCGCTATAAAGGATGAGCTGATTGTGGGGTGTGTATTGCTTTCTCGTGAAGGTGGTTTCTCTGCAGAGCTTGCTCAAGCCATATGTCTTGGCCAACGCCGGCCCAGAGGGCACTTGCTTGCGCAGTCTGTCGCTGCGCACCTTGGTCTGGCAGAGGCAGCCAGCCAGCACTGTGGCCGTATTTTACGCATTGCCGTTCATGATAATGCGCGCAATATGGGGATCGGTTCAGCCTTACTGGCCCAGGTTCAAGACTGGGCAGTGCATCATCAGCTGGACTTTTTGGGTACCAGCTTTGCAGCCAGCAGCGAATTATTACCATTCTGGCACAGCGCTGGCTATGTTCCGATTCGGCTGGGGATTGTTAAAGATGGCGCCAGTGGCTGTCATTCCCTGTTGTCTGTGCTGCCATTATCCGACGCGTCCAGGTCCTGGTTTGATACAGCAACATCTTCTTTCTCACTCAGTTTCCTGGCACAGGCTTGCGAACAGTTTCGTCTGCTCGATATAACTGTTTTTTTGCCTTTATATTCGCGATGCCTGGCTCAAACGCAATTACCGCAATTACCATGCACGGCACACCGCCAGTTAATGCACTTCTCTCAGGGAGGGCTAGGCTACGATTTGCTCGTCGGTCAGTTGTCACTCTGGCTGCAGCATGGACTCCAGTCAGGTGAGCTTACCGATCAAAATGGTATGGATGTGATGTTGGCGAAAGTGATTCAGCGTCAATCGTGGGCTGAATTACAGGAGCTGTTTGGCTTTACAGGCCGAAAACAGGCAGAGCAGTTTTTGCGTCACTTTGTTGGCCAGGCGCTGCAAAATCTCCCTCATTGATTGCAATTTACAGTGTAAATAGGTCACATCTCGTATTTACACTGTAAATTACTGCATACTGGTTAATCTTAGCTACCGCCGTACTCCTGAGGGCGTAGAACAGCCCTTCATTTCCTGTATTAACCGGTTAGTAACCACTAACAAAACCTGATTAGCCATGCCGAAAAAAGTGCAAGGTATTACCACTTAAACCGCAAAATTAGACTAGAGTTATTTAACCTGAGCATGAAAAACGTACTGCTGATGGCAAGTACAGGATAATT
Organism: Photobacterium sp. SP02; assembly: GCF_038519165.1. Classification (NCBI taxonomy): domain Bacteria; kingdom Pseudomonadati; phylum Pseudomonadota; class Gammaproteobacteria; order Vibrionales; family Vibrionaceae; genus Photobacterium; species Photobacterium sp. SP02. Next base: position 18,291 of record NZ_JASJOJ010000041.1, on the reverse strand, counting down.
ATTAGAATGCCGTTAAGGGGTAGGATATGAGTTTAGTTAAGGTAGAAAACAAGGCAATGAGATCCTTGATGGAACCCGGTGTACGCATTGCTAAACCCAATATGACATTCAGCCTTGTGGCTGGCGGATTTGCGGCGCGATTATTGAAAAAAGCGAGTAGCACGTCAGATCAGGCGGTTTCTGAAAGCGGTAATCTGGGTTTAAAAGTGCGGTTGAATAAGTTAAGTAAGAATTGCATCTATTTCGCAGCCATGGTGCCGTTGGATTTGTCTGCGTCTTATCAGTTGCAAGTCCAGGGGCTGAGAATGCTTGACGGCTACCTGACGTCAGAGTCAGCCGATGATAACGATCTCCAATTGCCCTGTATTTATCAGTTTCATCCGAATGACTGGCTAACAGATGATGATTTGAATTGGTTAGGGATAGATTAATTTTTGCTTGAAACGCTTTTTTGCGGGCGAGCAAGGTGATCCTTGCTCGCTTTATTCTTAATGCCTCTTTCCAATTGATCAAACGCTCTGGCTGGGGTACACCGAGTTGGGTACCTCGAGTAAGGAGCGTCTGTTTGTTCTCTTACTGACTTTTTACCTGGCTTTCTGTTTTCCGCCCTTGTTCCCCAATTGCAGTTGTTCCCCCAACTGCAAGCCCTGTCGTTGCTTGTTGTGCGAAGTGTGACTCCCTTCTATGTCTACTCGATTGAAATTTCTGTAAGATTTAGACTTAAACGGGCTGCAGGCCAGGAAGAAGGAGCCTTCCATGACGGATTCAGTACTGATGTTGGAGCCAGATGGCTCACAACTGCGTCTGGTTGTATCCAAACAAATGGAAAAGAGTTGTCAGTCGCTACAGCGTGCCGATATTGAATCGTTACTCGAACAGTCAGATTACTATGCCTATAGTCGTCTCGAGGAGGCGATTCAAGATGCAATCGACTATTACAACAATTCGGAATCAGACGGTGAGCCGTCGGCATTTATCATTGCTGAACGAAAAGACGTCGCAATTGACATCTCCATTTCAGACGACTGTATGTTCGCTTATGTCACCCTGACTGGTGCATACGGTGGCGATCGTTTAACAGCACAGGGGCTGATAGTCACACTGAAGCAGCAACGTATTTTACGTGGTGTCAGTAAAAAGCGTCTGCAATATCTCCTGCAGAAATCCTGGGAGCTCGACCCGGGTGAAACCTTCACATTGAAAATAGCCGCTGGCCGGCCAGCCGTTGCTGGTACAGATACCCGCTTTGAACCTTTAGTACCGGATGCCTCTCAGCGTATTCTTGCCCCTCAGGACAGTGATCACGGAAAAGTTGATATGCGTGATCTGGGTAAACTGATTACGGTTGAAATCGGCCAGCCTTTGATGCGTCGTCTCCCACCCACTTCGGGTGAACCTGGTTATGATATCCATGGCAATACAGTTAAGGCCGTTGCGGGTAAAGTCATTGCTTTCGATGTTGGTATAGGAACCCGGATTTCTGATTCCGACAACAATGTATTGATTGCCGACAAAGAAGGGACGCCGCGCCACGGTCTGACCGGCATGGCGGTGGACGATCTCTTAACTGTCGATAGTGTGGATGTCACTACAGGTCATATCGATTTTAACGGTGCGGTACTGGTGCTTGGTGATATCAGCTCAGGCATGAAGGTCAAAGCCGCCGGTAATATTACAGTGACAGGTGTGGTGGAACTGGCTGAACTGACTGCCGGTGGAAATATTACAGTCGCTAATGGCGTGATAGGACGGTTACAGGACGGCAAACCGGCATACTGTCATCTGCAAGCGCTGGGTAAAGTCTCGGCCAAGTTCGCTCAGTATACGCAGATCGAATCTGGCACAGACACCGAGCTTCATCTTCATCTGGCGCATTGCCTGGTCACCGCTCAAGGTGTTGTCAGGGTTATCGATCCAGCACAACGTCACGGTACTGTCTCGGGAGGGATTATCGTCGCCGAGGGAGGTGTCAGTGCCAGAGTGTTAGGCGCCGAAGCCGGCATTGATACCCAGATCAAACTGTTGAGTCAGTTTGATGATCTCAAGGCTGATATGGACGCCCTGAAAGCCGAGATAAAAAATCAGGAAGAGCGTCTACATCAAATTGTTCTGTTGCAGATGAAGATCGCGAAAACGCCGAAACAGAAACGCTCCCAGGAATTAGCGAATAAAGTAACAGACAGCAAAGAGCAGTTTATGGCGACGTTAGCTGAGATGAAAAGCCAGCACCACTCTCTGCAGCAAAGCTACCTTCAGCAGCTGTCTGCTGCTCAGGTTGAGGTCAGTGGCTTGATATACCCTGGGGTATCGGTTTGTATTGCGGATAAAGAATTTGCCGCAGAGCGAGAAATTACGGCTTGCCGGATACATTTAGAGCAACAGAAGATTGTGTGTCAGCCTCTGAGCACGACTCGCAGCCAGGTATGAACCGAGAGATTTACAGTGTAAATAGCGAACTGACTGCTGATATCGGAGGTTTATATTTACACTGTAAATCGGGGCTTTCGGGCTCAGGCTCAGTGTGCTTTGCTGTTACTCTTTGAAATCCTGCTTATCTAACCCGTGCTTTTTCATTTTGTCGTACAGGGTTTTTCTTGCCAAAGCTAATTCCGACTGTACTTCTTTCAAACGGCCATTGTGCCGGCGTAGTGCGTCACTGATTAAGGTGAACTCGAACTGGTGTACACGTTCACTCAATGAGGGAAGAGGGGCATCAAGATCGAGTGTTTGGTGTTGGTCAAAATGGCTACCAAGCAGTACTAGTCTTTCTGACACCGACCTTAATTCACGAACATTTCCTGGCCAGTGGTAAGCAAGCAGCTTATTTTTTTGTTCGGCATTGAGTACGGGGGCTTCGATGTTATAGCGCGAAGCCGCGGTACGAATAAAGTTTTGAAATAATAATTCGATGTCTTCCTGGCGTTCACGCAATGGAGGCAATGACAGTACGCATTGCTTCAGGAGCTGGAAAAGCTCGCCGGAAAACTGTCCTTGCGAGGTCAGCGCATCAAGAGAGCGGCTGCTGCTGACTATCACGCGTGTCTTGTTGTGGTTTGAATTCACGGCTAGCTGGTCTTGTTGTGTAAGTTGATAAAGTAATCGCTGCTGCGATACGGCCGCCAACCGGTCGATATTCTCAAGGTACAGTGTACTGCCTGTCGCGTCTGACCATTTGCCGGCATGGCCGAAGCATAACTCTTCAAATTGCTGTTCGCTGAGATCCTGACACTTAAGCGATATCAAAGGCAGGTGCTGCCTGGGACTGTGGTCATGAATAAACTGGGCCACCATGCGTTTGCCTGTCCCTTCTTCGCCTTCCAGCAACACAGTCGATTCATCCTCCTGCAATTGATACAGGCTGCGTCGAAGTTGCTTAATGGCTAAGCTGTTACCCAAAATACGAGGGCCTGGACTACTTTGCGATGCCAGCTCTCGTTTCAGCTCCCGGTTCTCAAGGACCAGTTCCCGCTTGTCGCAAGCTCGCTTGACAACATCAAGCAGATGCTCGGTAGAGAAAGGTTTTTCCAGAAAATCGTAAGCCCCGATCCGCATCGCATCAACGGCGGTAGAAATATCGCCGTGCCCAGTCAGCATGATCACCGGCAGCTCTGCGTCTATCGCCAGTGCTTGTTGCAGAAACGTCATACCGTCCATGCCTGGCATATTAATATCTGTGATGATGACGCCCGGAAATTGATTGTCGAAAACGCTTAGCGCCTGGCGGGCGCTGGAGAATAACTGAACCTGATAATCTTCCAGTTCGAGAGTTTGTCCGAGCGAATCCCGGATTGCTTTTTCATCATCAATAAAGATGACTGGAGGTTTCATGCTTGTTCCTCTTTGCTCAGTGGCAAACTGATTTGAAACTCGGCTCCACCGCCTGTGTGGTTATGTGCAGTTAAACTGCCGGAAAACATATCAAGGATACGGCGACAGATGGTCAGCCCCAGTCCCAGGCCATCGTGCTTGGTGCTGAAAAAGGGGGTAAAGATCCGCTGTTTCTGCGTGTCATCCATGCCCGGGCCATTATCCCAAAGGGTGATGACGGCGCGCTGGCGGCCGGCATGCAGTGTGATACCAATTTTCTTATCGGCGACCAGTTCCTGTGCCTGAATGGCATTTTGCAGCAGATTCACTATCACTTGCTCAAACTGGACCGCATCAATACGGACAAAGACATCTTCAGTAAGCTTGAGTTGCAGGGCAACTTGATGCCTGGTCAGCGGTGCCTGCATCAGTTGAATGGCATTGCGAATCGATTGGGCGGCATCGGTACTGCTGTTGAGTGATTGTCCTTTGCGGGCAAAGATCTTGAAGCGAGCAATTATGGTGGAAATACGCTCGTTTAAATCGATGACCTGCTCAAGATTACTGGCGACCGCCTGATAGCGTTCTTTCTCCAACAGTTTCAGGCCATTTTCACAATAGGTGCGCATCGCAGACAGCGGCTGATTAATTTCATGATTGATGCTGGCTGAAAGCTCGCCCAGCATGGCCAGTTTGGCAGCCTGGATCAATTCGGTTTGTGTTTCTTTCAGTTGTGCCTGAGTCAGTTCGTATTGCTCAATAGTGTGCCACAACTTTTGGTTAGCCAGGTGCAAATGTTGGGTTCTGTCTGCCACCTGGTGCTCCAGCGTGTCGTTCAGCTCCGACAGCGCCTGCTTGGCACTGACTGTCTGCCACCAGTAAATCATGACAAGAATCAGCAGCACGTAAAAGGCGATAAACAGCAGTATGCTTTCAAATACATTGGTATAGATATGCATGCTGGGTGTAAAGCCATAAATCACCCAGCCTGCCGTCGCCATGTCATGGTGAGCCAGCAAAAAGGATTGGCTGCGTTGCCGTTGCGGCAGGTACATTTCTGCCTGCTGGTTGGTATTCAGTGCCTTCAGGCTCGGAAACTGGGTCAGAGGGTTCAGTGAAGCATCGCCGTACTGGCGGCTCTCTCTGACTTGTTGTTGCTGTGCGGCAGATAAGGGCACCAGGCTGTGGTAGAGCCAGGCGTCAATTGAGCTGTAAAACACGACGCCTTGCGGGTCGCTGATCACGTATTCAAGTTCCTGATATTGCCAGATTTCATCGACCAGATTGAGATCTATTTTGATGACAATCACGCCCTCGATCTGCTTCTGAGCATTAAATACGGGGGCGGAAAAGAAATAGCCCCGTTTGCCTGAGCTGACGCCAAGCGCAAAAAACTGACCGAGTGAGCCCTGAATCGCATCACTGAAATAGGGGCGGTAAGCGTAGTTGTTGCCGACAAAACTGTCGGCTTGTCCCCAGTTGCTGGCCGCCAGGGTATCGCCCCTGGCATTGAGTAAATAAATGGTGTCGGCACTCAGTGTCTTGGCCCAGTAAGCCAGCAGCAGATTGGTTTGCAGCATTTTGGCATCGCGTTCGCGCTGAGGACTTGATTGTGCATGCAGCGAGTCTAATAGCCTGGGATCATGGGCCAGCAGCTGGGGTAACTGCTGGTAGCGTGTAAGGCGCTGGTCGAGTTTCTCGCCGAGTAAGCGGATATCAGAGGTAATTTGTTCTGATAGCGTACGCGTAAAGTGCTGTTGGGTCAGGAAACCGATCAAAACAGAAAGTAGTATGCCCAGTCCGGCAATCAGGCCTAAGGTACGTGATTTTGGCAAAATCGGCGCTCTGTCTAAGTCAAAGTGGAATGAGCAAAATTAGCATCTTTCGCTGTCAGGCACTAAAGCTTATGTTTATCAAATTGATCGTGATCCTTGTATCGCCTTTCACCTTCAATAAAAACCGTTTACTTTGCAGGAGGTGCTTGTTTTTCCACACACTAAGGCGGACAATTTGACGCATTAACCAGTCCTAGCCTGAGCTCACTGCACCAGAGTGTTGGTGAGCCCTGGCAGTAAGTAAACGGAGAATACAATGGAGCTGTCTGATATTCGTCGCGAGTACACTCGGGGTGGGTTGCGCCGCCACGATCTGCCGGAACAACCGATTGAGCTTTTCAATCGCTGGCTGCAGCAGGCTATTGAAGCGGGCCTGACCGATCCTACGGCAATGACGGTGGCAACAGTCGATGCAACGGGCCAACCTTTTCAGCGCATTGTATTGCTGAAACATTTTGATCAGCAGGGCTTTGTTTTTTATACCAACTTAGGCAGCCGGAAGGCATCTCAGATTGAGCATAATAATAAGATCAGTCTGCATTTTCCCTGGCACCCGCTGGAACGACAGGTTCATGTTACCGGGGTAGCAGAGAAACTGACCACGCTGGAAGTGATGAAATACTTTTCATCAAGGCCCAAAGAGAGCCAGATTGCAGCCTGGGCCAGTAAGCAAAGTGCCCGATTAACCGCTCGTCAGGCGCTGGAAGGAAAATTCATGGAAATGAAGCAGAAGTTTTCCGCAGGCGAAGTCCCCTTTCCTACTTTCTGGGGCGGCTACCGTGTGAGAGTAACGTCAATGGAATTCTGGCAAGGTGGTGAGCATCGCCTGCATGATCGCTTCCTGTACGAACGTGAAGGTGATAATTGGCATATTGACCGTTTAGCGCCGTAAACAAACACAGCAAGGCCACCGTGAAGGTGGCCTGATTGTACTGTTATTCTTTCAGAATGATGGATAACTGGCTGGTAAGCATGCTTTCGGGAATGTGCGAGCCAAAACCAAGATCTAAAGCTAAATCGATCAGTTCATTTTTTGAATTGGCATTAAACTTTTCGCGCAGCTTAATCACATAGTTTTCTACTGTTTTTACTGAAACATTGAGCACCTTAGCAATGTACTGAGGTTTTTTACCGTAAAGCAGTAAGAACAGAACTTCAGATTCCCGTGTATTGAGCTGAACTTTTTGGCGGTGAAGATCTAAACTGAATGATTTTTGGTGTTGATCATTCAGACCTGCTGCCCTGCAAATCCAATGACCGACTTCAAGAATCGCGGTGTCTTTCAGTTCGATGCCTGAAAATATGGTGCCGACGACAGCATTCTCTTCATTACGCCATGGCATTTTCGTGAACAAGTGTGCTCGCCAGTTACCATCTGAGTACGGGTGTATATCCAGTACTCGCATGCGCTTTTCGCTGAGAATGACTTGATTGTCCTGATCTCTGAAGTTTTCTGCACACTCAATGGTGGGGCATGGCATATCGAAATCTGTGCGTCCAACACAGTCTAAATGATGCTCTACGCCTATAATTTTGCCATATTCATGATTGGCATAAACAAATACAGAGTCTTTATCTTTACAACCCCAACATCCAGGAAGCTGATTAAACATATGTAACAAAGTGGGATCGAGTGAATCTTTCACGCTTTAAGCCAGAGTTTATTATTTTGGTGGGCGGATTAGGTCTGAGTTTAATGGAAGCGCAGAATGTTACAATATTAGCTGACTGAAAAATTAGACAAGTATGGAATAAAATAGAAAAAAATGCCGGCCAAACTGGCCGGCAAAGACAAGAGTTTTACTCCGAAGAGTTCAATCCTGTACGACGTGTAGAAGAGGTATCCAATCAAGTTTGCATCTTTGATAAGAGGGTATATATCAAAGAACCTCATTGGGATGTATCCGGTTAGGATACTGCAGCCGATTTTAGAAAGGGTTTCCTCAACCGCCTACAGTTGCAACTATAGTGAAGCGGTCTCTTTTCGTTAAGGGGGGAAATCACCTATTGACAATAAGCGATGGTTGTGATTTGAGAGTGATTACCGTTTACAATATGATACTGGATGCTATTAAACGGTAAGAAATGAGTGCATAAGATAATAAAAAATCGACCAGAGGTCGATTTTTTTTGCGTTTTATCTCGAATAAATACGCTGGTAGCTCATAAATGTGCAATCAGACAGTAAGCGAAAATGTAAAAAGTGACGCTATTCAAAAAAATAATAATAACTATAAGCAACAAACAAGGCTGGCAGGCTGGAATACAGAGTCGCTACCAACGCAGCCTTGGGGGCGAGTGCAATGGCGGGAAAGAGCGCATCGCCATCATTGCTCAGCGCATTGCCCAACTGTGCCGACATGGGGATCGCACCGTGAAGATAAAAGCTCGTGATGAGAATTTGCGGTCCGCAGCCTGGAATAAGGCCAATTAATACGCCGGCTAACGGCAGCGCAGCACTCCACTGGCTGAGTGACGCCGCTATATCCCAGCCTGTCAGCTTGATGGCGACTTCAAAACAGAGGAAAGCACCAATCACCCAGGTTGTGACAAAATTCGTGTCCTGAGCCACACGCTGAAACAGGCTGGCTTTGTCTGATTTCGGATCTTCAGAAACGGCATCCTGATAACCCTGGATGTCGCGGCTGAGTGACCATAGCAGCATGGCGACCAGCGCAAAAAACGCGCCCAGAACGGCGATGCTACCCTCGGGTAAATGTAACAACGCATCTGTGTTGAGTTGGAACGAACCCATCACGGCAATCACTGCACTGGGAATCAGCAGCCATTGCCAGAATACTCCCTGCCAGCGTACCGCTGGTGCCTGGTAACCCGATGACGCTGCGTGACAACAAGGTGCTGTAGCTTGAGTGCTTTGGGGTTGCAAAAAGGTACTGCCATGAAGCGTATCGACCAGCCACCCACAGAGCATGCCAACCACTAAACCGATCACAATAACGAACAGTCCTGTGCTGGGTTTAGCCGCAAGCAAAAGAAAAGCGGCATCCCCCATGGTGGCTGTCAGCACGGCGACAACAGAGCCAAAGCTCAACTGACCACGGACAAATTGCGTGATCACTATGATTGCCCCACCGCAGCCGGGCAACGCACCCATAACAGATGCAAAGACAACCTGATATTGCCGGCTGCTTTTTAGCCGTAAGGTGAAAGCGGACTGATGGTTCAGCCTTTCTGACAGCCAATGATACAGCGCGAGAGTGATGGCGACATAGGCGGCGACTTGCCAGAATGCATCCGCAAGCACACTCACTGTCAGTTCACGAGTGGCAGGGGCTGCCAGCATGGCCGTCAGCAAAACGGGAAGAACAAGGCGTTTATTGGCGAGACGCCAGCGATAACCCAGTTTTTGGAATGGCGCGGATTTAACCTGAGATGCCATAGTCACTCTCAAATAACACTAAATAGGAATAGTTCTTATTTAATATCAGGTGAGAGTGATTATCAATTCTATTTTTGGATCACAAATCAAATTATTCCGGCTGTTTTTAGCAAAGTCAGGCCAAGGCTGCAGGTGAACATAGAGCCCAGTGTGGTCATCGCAATGATATTGGCCGCCAGACTGGCGTTAGCCCCCATTGCCCGCGCCATGACATAGCTTGCAGCGGCAGTCGGGGCGGCACTCATCAGAAAGATAATGCCCAGTTCTGTGCCTCGGAAACCGTAGCTGTAGCCAGCGAAGGTGATCAGTAGCGGAGCGATGATCAAGCGGGCACTGGTCGAAAGGTTGGCATTGCCCGACTCCTGTTTCAGCTGTCGCAGATCCAGGCTGGCACCGGTACACAGCAGTGCCAGAGGTAATGTCATGTCGGCAAAGTACCGGCCCGACTGCATCACAACATCCGGCAGGCGGAGATCCAGAAAAGTAAAAGGAAGCGCGCTGCAGATACTGATGATCAAGGGATTGGTGATGATCGACTTCAGTACGAAACGATGATCAAGGGAAGCATTGGCGGCGCTGGAGCGGCTGAGCGTGATCACGGCCATGATGTTATAAAGCACAGTGATCACGGCAACATAGAGCGCACCCACCACTATGCCTGGCTCGCCGTACGCATTGGCCACATAAGCCAGGCCTATAATACCCGTATTGGCTCGAAAAGCGCCTTGAACAACCACCCCACGTTCAGATGGCTCCTTGATCATCCTTCCAGCAATCACTTCAAATAAGAGGAATACCGCAATGTTAGCGAACGCGGCAAAGACAAAAAGCTCCCCGCTGCCCAGCTGATCTACATCGGCATTGACCAGATTGAGGAACAATAACGTGGGCAGGGTAACAGTAAACACCAGTTTGGAACCGGCCTGAGTAAAGGCATCATTGATGATCCCCCAGCGTTTTAAGGCGATTCCCAACGCCAGCATGATAAAAATAGGGCCAGTAACGGTAAATGAAAATGAAAGCTGCGTGAGAAATTCGCCCATTGCGTGTCCTTTCCACTCGGGTAAACAGCCATACGTTTTATCACAAAGTGTTTCAGGCAACAGCAACTAACCGGTTTATCTGTAACATTTTTTTCTTTCCTCCCTCTTTCGCTGCCCGCAAGGAAAAGGATGAGAAAATCTTTGTTACAAGCCGATATAGGCAGGGTGAATACACTGGAAAGATGATCAAGCAAGGATAAATAACGGCCTTTGTCATTTTGACTGGAAAGATGATCAAGCAGGATCCTTGATAATTTGATAAACCAGAGCCCGGCATCAGCCGCCAACCCTGGAAGTATGATCAAGTGAGTTTGCTTGAAAAGCAGATCCATTGGCCATCTCGGAAGGCGACAAAGCAGTCAGAGCGGATAAATAATCAAAGAAACTTTATTTAAGGTATTGATTGTTAATGGTATTTATGTTTTTGCTTGCAGAGGAAACCGATTTCTTGCCAGTGTCCCTTTCAGCGTGAATGCCAGGTATTGTGGTGGCTGAAAATTCAGCGGGATAAAATCCAAATGACATTGACCGTAAAAAGTTGAGTCTTGATCACGCTTCCGAGGTGTTTTTGATCGAAATCGGGCTGGTACACAGGAAAGATGATCAAGGTGAGCAGGTGCGAGATCACCAGAAATCAGCCAGCCTCTTTTCATTGTCAGGGCTTATCTATTATGATTCGCCTTTATATCGCGCCAGATGGCATACCTCAATCATTTACGCAGGGAGAACAGATGAAGGATAGTACCCATCCGTCAGGGTTCAAACCGGCGGAAATCATGAAGTTGCCTGAACAGATGGATCATCACAACCACGGGTATAATCAGGTAGTGATTGCTCTGTCCGGGCAAACTGAGTTTGAAATTGAAGGTTACGGCAGTCTGGTCTGTCCGGGGCAGGGGTGCCTGGTGACGGCAGAATCTGAACATGGTTTTTCCGGTGTGGGCAACAACGAGATTCTGGTGCTTAATGTGCCCGTCAATGACGCCGTACCCGACTATGGCGTCGAGCGCATGCAGAGGCTGTTCGAGCAATCCTCCTACTTTCATCTTGATAACCAGGCACAGACGCTGATCCGCGCGCTTTCAGCAGAAATGCTCGCTAACCCGGACGACTGGCTGTTGAGTAAGGCCTGCACCGATACCCTGATGTGCGTTTTGCAGCGTCATTTCAAGCCGCTGGCGTCCGAGCGCTATCTGCCGCGCCTGAACATGGATGTGATTGATCATTACATCCATCAGCATCTTTCACGTAAGATCACTGTCGCCCAGCTGGCAGGGCTGGTTTTCCTTGGTGAAAGCCAGTTTCATGTGGTTTTTAAAGAGCAGACAGGCGTCACGCCGCACCAGTATGTGCTGCAAAAGCGATTGGAGCTGTGCCGTCATCTGATGGAAGAGTCGCGCCTGAGTCTGGCCCAGATTGCTCAGGCGTGCGGCTTTTCGGGCCAGAGTAATTTCACCCAGGCCTTTTCCCGCCATTTCGGGGTGTCACCCGCCAAGTACCGCCGTCAGTGGAGCTGATTCCCTGGTATGCACAACTGTCAGCTCAGACGTTGCTGGCTGCTCTCTGACCGATAGTTGCTTATCTCACTATTTTCAACCACAGTTTTATGACTTTCCCTGTTATTGGACAAAGGGATCGGGCATCAGGACCGACTGTTTGCTGTTTCTTACATCAATTAAATAGAAAACAGTATTTTTTGCTAAATACTTGGGTCCAATTTTGTTATAAAGCGGACTTTTTAGATAAATTATCGGAGTTTTTGGTAAGACTCAGCGACAGGTACGAAATAAAATCCCCCGCTAAAGTAACACTGGTGTAACATTTATCCTGAATCACATGACAAACTGTGTTGATGGTTATTCAGGTCCACTATATTGAGGGAATGACTATGTTCAATGCGGCAGATGCCCTTCAGCCATCTTTTATTGAGCAACCTTTAGATGCACTATGGCAGCAGATTTCACCGTTATACTCGGTAGAAGAATCTGCCTGGCTGGAACAACTGTTGCCCCTGGCTGAGCCTTCTGAACAAGAACGCCAGTTCACTGTCGAGAAGGCGACACGCCTGATCGAACAGGTGCGCGCAGATCGTACCGCGATCCAGATGATCGATGCCCTGCTGCTGGAATACAGCCTGGACACCAAAGAAGGCATCCTGCTGATGTGTCTGGCCGAAGCCCTGATGCGTATCCCGGATGCGGCCACTGCTGACGCGTTGATCCGCGATAAGCTGAGCGTGGCAGACTGGAAGTCTCACCTTCAAAACTCTGATTCCCTGTTTGTGAATGCCTCGACCTGGGGCCTGATGCTGACCGGTAAAGTCGTCAGCATGGAATCCAAGGAAGATGGCAGCCCGGCCCGGGTGATCAACCGCCTGACCAATAAGATGTCTGAGCCTGTTATTCGCAAGGCGATGCACCAGGCGATGAAAATCATGGGTCACCAGTTCGTGCTGGGACGCACCATCGGCGAAGCGATGAAGAACGGTCAGGCCAAGCGTGATAAAGGCTTTACCTATTCCTTTGACATGCTGGGCGAAGCGGCGCTGACTCAGGACGATGCCAAGAAATACTTCAACGATTACATTGAAGCTATTGACGCTGTGGGTCTGGATAATAAAAAGCACTCCAAATCACCTTGCCCGACTGTGTCCATTAAACTGTCGGCATTGCATCCGCGTTACGATGTATCCAACGAAGGCCGTGTGCTGACAGAAATGTACGACACTGTGCTGGAGCTGCTGAAACGCGCCCGTGCGCTGAACGTGGGTATCACCATTGATGCGGAAGAAGCGGACCGTCTGGAACTGTCGCTGAAACTGTTTGAGAAACTGTACCGTTCAGAAGTCGTAAAAGGCTGGGGCCGTTTTGGCCTGGTCATTCAGGCTTATTCGAAACGTGCTCTGCCTGTGCTGACCTGGCTGGCGGCGCTGAGTAAAGAGCAGGGCGATGTGATCCCGATGCGTCTGGTAAAAGGCGCCTACTGGGACAGCGAGCTGAAAATGTGTCAGCAAAGCGGCTATCAAGGCTATCCGGTTTATACCCGTAAAGAGGCGACGGATACCTCTTATCTGGCGTGTGCCCGCTTCCTGCTGTCTTCCCATGTGCGTGGCCTGATTTTCCCGCAATTTGCGAGCCACAATGCACACACTGTCACTGCCATTCTGGCGATGGCTACACACCGCGATTTCGAATTCCAGCGCCTGCACGGTATGGGCGATGCACTGTATAACCATGTGATGGATATCTACGGTGTGAATGTGCGTATTTACGCTCCGGTCGGTAGCCACAAAGACTTGCTGCCGTACCTGGTACGTCGCCTGCTTGAAAACGGTGCCAACAGTTCTTTTGTCCACCGCCTGGTGGATGCGCGCTGTCCGATTGACTCTCTGGTGCAACACCCGGTGGATGTGTTGCGCTCGCGTCCGACGCTGCATAACCATTTAATCCCATTGCCAAAAGATATTTTTGGTGCCGACCGCAAGAACTCAGCCGGCATTAATATTGATATCGAATCTGAATGGATTCCTTTCCGTGATTCGGTCGAGGCATTCAAAACGCATCACTGGATGGCTGGCCCGATTGTTAACGGCGAAGTGCAGTCAGGCGATATTTTCCACGTCACGGCCCCTTATGACCGTCGTGAGTCCGTCGGTGAAGTGGCGTTTGCCTCAAGCGATCTGGTAGCAAAAGCCATTGATGTTGCCGCGCAAGCGTTCCCTGCCTGGGCCGGCACTCCTGCCGCAGAGCGTGGTGCCTGCCTGCTGCGTCTGGCCGATTTGCTGGAAGCGAACACCGGTGAACTGGTTGCCCTGTGTCATCGTGAAGCAGGTAAAACCATTCAGGACGGTATTGACGAAATCCGTGAAGCCGTCGACTTCCTGCGCTTTTATTCGCACCAGGCGGCCACGGAATTTGCGCAAGGCAAATCAGTCGTCGCTTTTGATGGCCAGTCACGCACCTTGTCGTATCAGGGACGCGGTGTCTTTGCCTGTATCAGTCCGTGGAACTTCCCGCTGGCGATTTTCCTGGGTCAGGTATCGGCGGCACTGGCTGCGGGTAACACAGTGGTGTGTAAGCCGGCTGAACAAACCTCGCTGATTGCCTTCCGTGCTATCCAGATGATGCTGGAAGCCGGCGTACCGGCGGGCGTCATCCAGTTCGTACCCGGCCGTGGCGCGGAAGTGGGCTCAGTGCTGACTTCTGATGAGCGTATTGCCGGTGTGGCCTTTACCGGCTCGACAGAGACAGCACAGCGGATCAACCGCACTCTGGCGGCGCGTGACTGCGATCCTGTGCCATTCATCGCGGAAACCGGTGGTCAGAACGCCATGATTGTCGACAGTACGGCGCTGCCTGAGCAGGTGGTGCGCGATGTGGTTCGCTCGGCATTTGCGTCCGCCGGTCAGCGATGCTCGGCGCTGCGGGTGCTGTTTGTGCAGGAAGATGTGGCGGATCGTATTATCACGCTGATCAAAGGCGCGATGGCCGAATTGTCGGTGGGCCGCCCTGAACTGCACAGCACGGATGTTGGCCCTGTGATTGATAAAACCGCCAAGGATAAATTGCTGACTCACATTGGCGCGCTGAAAAATCAGGCCAAAATGGTGGCTCAGGCAAGCTTAAGCCCGGATTGCAGCCATGGTGATTTTGTCCTGCCGACAGCGTTTGAAATCCGCGGTATCAATGTGCTGCAGAACGAAAACTTCGGCCCGATTCTGCATATCGTGCGCTTTAAGGCAAACGAGCTGGATCAGGTGATTGACCAAATCAACCAGACTGGCTTTGGTCTGACGATGGGCGTTCACAGCCGTAACGAGCGGACTTACAGCCATATTGAGCGCCGTGCCCGCGTGGGTAACTGCTACATCAACCGTGATCAGGTGGGTGCCGTGGTGGGTGTTCAGCCATTTGGTGGTCAGGGTCTGTCGGGTACAGGTCCGAAAGCCGGTGGACCGCACTACCTGTATCGCTTCACTAAAGATGTGTTCACTGCGTAATGGCTGCCGGAATTGGGAAGGAAAGAAAGATGACAACAAGTATTCAAGCGCTCGTCGATCAGAGCAATGCCGCCTGGGAAAACTGGAATGGTCAGGGCTTTGAAAAACGCATTACCAAGCTGACTCAGTGGAGCAGTACGCTCGATGCGGATGTGGCCGCTATGGTGGCGTTTCAGTGCCGCAATGCCAACGAGCATGTGGCAGAAACGGAATTAATGCCGGGGCCAACCGGTGAAACCAATGAACTCTATTGCGCCGGCCGCGGTATCTTTGTGGTCACAGCCGAAGCGACAGCACCTCTGGTGGCGGTGGCCGGCCAGCTGACGGCCGCGCTGGTTACAGGTAACACTGTGCTCTTGTCTCTGCCGGAAGGGTACGAGAAATCAGCTCAGCAAATTGTCACTGAACTGGAAAAGGCTGAACTGCCGAAAGGTGTTGTACAGTCAGTGAGCACTAACGAACTTGACGTGTTAGTACGCCATGCTGGTGTTGCCGGTGTGGTGTTTGCAGGAAAACGCGAGACAGCCCTGGCGCTGTCCCGTGATTTAGCCGCCCGTGACGGGCTGCTGGGTCAGCTGATTGCAGAGTCGGATTTTGAATCTTATCCTGTGATTGGCAGCCCGACTTATTCGCTGCGTTTCGTAACTGAAAGAACACGTACCATCAATATCACAGCGGTGGGCGGCAACGCGACGCTGCTGGAATTGGGGAGTGGCGAAGAAACACATTAATGTTGATGGTGACTGTTACCAGTGACTCGTGACCTGAACCGTCAATCGATGGATTGGCGGTTTTTTAACAAGGACTCTCAGGTACGTTGTACGAGGTGGAGCAGAACCCAGTCAGCACAGAGGCTGAATTAAATCAGCATCATTCAATAAGCTCTTGCAACGACGGGAGCAACAATAATGAGGGAACACAAACATGATAGAAAATAGCTTTGCTATCACAAGCACGTTTTTCGTGTACCTGATTGCTATGCTTGCAATCGGTTATTACGCTTATAAACGTACTGCAAACTCATCTGATTACTTTCTTGGTGGCCGTTCGTTAGGGCCCTGGCCAGCGGCGCTGTCTGCCGGTGCATCGGATATGAGTGGCTGGCTGTTGCTCGGACTGCCGGGCTATGCCTTTGCAGCGGGTATAGAATCACTGTGGCTGGCAGGTGGTCTGCTGTTAGGTACTTACCTGAACTGGCTGATTTGTGCCAAACGCCTGCGCACCTATACCATTACCGCTGAAAATGCGATCACCATTCCTGAGTATCTGTCGAACCGTTTTAAAGATAACTCCAAGTTAATTCAGACAATTTCAGCCTTCTTCATTTTGTTGTTTTTCCTCTTCTATACCAGTTCAGGTTTAGTGGCAGGCGGTAAGTTGTTTGAAACCGTCTTCGGTATGGATTACAAAATTGCCGTTGTGGTCGGTACGCTCTGCGTGGTGTCTTATACCCTGTTTGGTGGCTTCCTGGCGGTATCCTGGACTGACCTGGTGCAAGGCCTGCTGATGGCGGCGGCACTGATGATAGTGCCTATTGCTGCGATGCAAGGCGGGTTTGGCGATCTGGCGGCCGCTCTGGAAGCTAAGAACCCGGAACTAATGACCTTGTTTAACGACGTCAAAGGTGAGCCGCTTACCGCAATCAGTATTATTTCTCTGGCCGCCTGGGGCCTGGGTTACTTTGGCCAGCCTCACATTCTGGCGCGTTTTAACGCCACCCGTTCTAACCGTGATATCACAACGGCGCGTCGCATCGCTGTGATTTGGTCGGCACTGTCTATGGCCGGTGCGATCCTGGTGGGTCTGGTCGGTATTCTGTATGCCGATAACCAGCTGGGCGGTAACCTGGAAGATGGCGAAAAAATCTTCATGCTGCTGGTGAATGCGATTTTCCACCCAGTGATGGCCGGTATTCTACTGGCGGCGATTCTGGCGGCTATCATGAGTACGGCTGACTCCCAGTTGCTGGTGTCCTCTTCTGCGCTGGCTGAAGATTTCTACAAGCAAGTGATCCGTAAAAACGCCTCCACAGAAGAAATTGTGACTGTGGGTCGTGTAGCGGTGATCGTACTGTCGATTATTGCACTCATGCTGGCAATGAATCCTGACAGCACAGTGCTGGGTCTGGTGTCTTACGCCTGGGCGGGCTTTGGTGCTGCATTCGGTCCTGCTCTGCTGCTGAGCCTGTACTGGAAAGAGATGAACCGCAACGGCGCATTGGCTGGTATTGTTATCGGTGCGCTGACCGTGGTTATCTGGAAACAGCTGACTGGCGGCATCTTCGATATGTATGAAATTGTTCCCGGATTTGTTTTTGCAACCATTGCCATTATTGTGGTCAGCAAAACGACGGGCGGTGCGTCATCTGAATTGCACGCACAGTTCGATACCTATGAGAAGAACCTGAAAGAGTTTGACTAAACCCTTTAGCAAACCCTGACTCTCTAAATGCGCAGCTTTGGTTGCGCATTTTTTTTACCTGTTACTCTACAGCAGACAGTTGTTCGTAGAGCGTATCGCAGGTGGATTTCAGGGCTTTTAGGGTTTCCAGCGACATATCCAGTTTGCAGAACAGTGAGGCCGGCACTTGCTGCGCGCTCTGCTGCAAGGCTTTACCTGCATCTGTCAGGCTGATCTCGCGGACTCTTTCATCGGTTTCACTGCGCCTGCGACTGACCAGCCCTTTTCCTTCAAGACGCTTCAGCAGCGGCGTCAATGTGCCTGAATCGAGATGAACTTTCTCGCCTAACGCTTTGACACTCAGGCATTCTTTTTCCCACATCACTAGCATCACTATGTATTGCGAATAAGTCAGATTGAGCGCATCCAGTATGGGCCGATAAGCCCGGATCATAGCGTTAGAAGCGCTGTAGAGCGAAAAACAGATCATGTCATCCAGTGTGACTCGGGCAGGTATTTCAGTGGAATTGGCCATGTTCCATCTCCGGAATAGATAGAGTTCAATTAAATTGTGCGCAATATACTTGCGTTCGATCTGAAAATCGATCTAAGATTGCGTGAAATTAAATTGCACACAACTTAATTGTGAGAGGTTAATCTGATGAAAACAATTTATACCACTTCCGCAAAAGCAAGCGCCGGTCGCAATGGTCAGGTGAAGAGTGATGATGGTTTGCTGGAAACCCTAAAAGCCCTGAAATCCACCTGCGATACGCTCTACGAACAACTGTCTGCTGTAGAGTAACA
>NZ_JASJOJ010000040.1:0-40438 GCF_038519165.1 Photobacterium sp. SP02 | reverse complement strand
AATTGTGATTTATCGCCTGCGGGCGGTAGATGAAAGAATTTGCTTGGCGACCATAGCGTTGCGGACCCACCTGATCCCATGCCGAACTCAGACGTGAAACGCAGCAGCGCCGATGGTAGTGTGGGGTCTCCCCATGTGAGAGTAGGACATCGCCAGGCTCCCCATTAAGAAAAGGCCACCTTACGGGTGGCCTTTTTGCTTTTCAAGTATTCCCAGTGGCACTATCCGTAATGATAATACTATCTTTGTTGTTGGCTGTCTGTTAGAAGTCAGTGCTCAGTGTTTCTGCGGTAACAGGACAGATGTCAGCAAAGAAGGTAGGAACATTGAATCCATTGATGTTTTAATAAGCGATTGATAAAACTGTAAGTCATTTTAAGTCTCTAAGACTGGTAATTCTCGTTCAGCTGTATACAATACTTACCAATTCTAGGGGATTAGTTCAGCCCGGTAGAACGTCGGTCTCCAAAACCGAATGTCGGCGGTTCGAATCCGTCATCCCCTGCCAAATACAAAAGCCTCGTCTTCGGACGGGGCTTTGTTGTTTCTGAAGGTCAGCGCGATGCGCTGATGTCGGCGACTGGAACGCCAGCCCGGTCGATCCGTCATCCGCTGCCAGTTCTAAAGACCTCGTCATCAGGCGGGGTTTTTATGCCTCAATTTCACTCACAGGCATATGTTAGGGCTTGGAGTGAATCTCACTTCCGTTTAGACGCAATAGGCAATTCATCCGCTTATCCACGCTGAAGCAACTGAAATCCAACGAAGCAAGCAAATAAGCTCAGAGACAAGTTCAGCATAATATTTAAGCCAGCCTTGATATAGGCGCCTTGCTGGAGCAGTATCAGGTTATCCATCGAAAACGTGGAAAAAGTCGTTAAAGCGCCCAGCATGCCGATGCCAATCAATGGACGCCAAGGTGTCGCCTCTATCATACCTTGGTTAAGTGCCGAGCTCAGCATCCCCATAATCAATGAGCCGATGATGTTGACAGCCAGTGTCCCGTACGGGAACCCCTTGCCCAATAAAAGCACCGAAAGTTCAGCAATCAGGTAGCGTGAACAGGCGCCGACCGCCCCGCCAATGGCCACATAGCCCAGAATAATCAGTTGGTTCATAGAAAGCCCAGATGGTGACAGAATCATTACATGCTATGGTGAAAAGACAGGGTTAAAGCCTGATACCACAAAGCGACGTGCTTTTTCACATGAAGGTCTACATTGTGCACTAATCCTAGCAGGAGTAGAGATGCTTATGGGTATGTACCATACCATTTTACTGGCAATCAACCCGGATGATTTGAATGTAAAACAGTTGGTTGCAAAAGCAGGTGTGATTGCAGAGCAAAACAATGCGGATCTGCATCTGGCCTATGTGGAGCCTGGTGTAGGGAATGTCAGCTTTCTGGATATCGATTTACAGCTCGACGAGGCACATAATGAGCAGGAGCTGAAAAGAATGGCTCAGTTGTCTGATCTGGCAAAGCATTCACCACGTCCGGTTGCGGCTATCCATCTGGCCGATGGCGATGTTGCCAAGCATCTGATTGCGCTTGGAAAGGCGATTAAAGCCGATTTAGTGGTCACAGGTAACTACAAACCCGGAATGCATTGGCTGGGTGATATACGTTATGAGCTGGCGCAGCACCTGAAGTGTGATGTGCTGATCTGCCAGCAGAAAACGCTGTAGTGGTGTGGGGATGAAAAAGACGACTTGCTGAGCGGGTGATGCTTCCTTATACTCTTTGACTGAAACTTGTCGGAGTGCCAACTGGCTGAGACCGCATTGCGGGATCCGTTGAACCTGATCAGATTAGTATCTGCGAAGGGAACAAGAGAAAATCTTCTGCCTAGCTGTACCTTTAGCGTACTGCTGCTGTATCAGACGATGCGACACGCCCTACATGTGTCCGCCTCTTGTTTACGCGCCCATCCGTCAAGCAACTTCCCTAACTTTGAAAAAGGAAATTGCTATGTCGAGTCGCAAGCAAGCGAGACTGGAAGCGAAACAATTCATTGATTCACTCACCACCCAAGCCTATCCCAATTCACGTAAAGTCTATGTCACCGGCAGCCGGGATGATATCCGTGTCGGCATGCGTGAAATCGCTCAGGCCGATTCCCTGGTCGGCGGCGATAAAAACAATCCTATCTTTGAGCCTAATGAACCGATTCGCGTTTATGACACCTCAGGCTTTTATACCGATCCTGATCAATCCATTGATATCTATAGCGGGTTGCCGACACTGCGTGAAAGCTGGATCGAGGAGCGCGGCGATACCGAACTGCTGGATGAGCTGAGCTCCGCCTATACCAAAGAGCGTCTGGCCGACGACACACTTGAAGAGCTGCGTTTTGCCCACCGAGCCCGTGTACGCCGTGCTCAAGCTGGCCAATGTGTGACTCAGATGCACTATGCCCGGCAGGGCATTATCACCCCGGAAATGGAATATATTGCGATCCGGGAAAACATGGGCCGTGCTCAATACCGTGATGAGGTGCTAAACCAGCAGCATCCGGGACACAGCTTCGGTGCCAATCTGCCCAAAGATATCACAGCCGAGTTTGTGCGCCGGGAAGTGGCTGAAGGCCGCGCGATTATTCCGTCAAACATCAACCACCCGGAATCCGAGCCGATGATCATTGGCCGCAACTTCCTGGTGAAAGTGAATGCCAATATTGGTAACTCGGCCGTGAGCTCTTCAATCGAAGAAGAAGTGGAAAAACTGGTGTGGTCGACCCGCTGGGGCGGCGATACCGTGATGGATTTGTCGACGGGCCGAAATATTCATGAAACCCGCGAATGGATCATCCGCAACAGCCCGGTGCCCATCGGGACTGTCCCTATGTATCAGGCGCTGGAGAAGGTGAACGGTGTTGCCGAGAACCTGACCTGGGAAGTCTTCCGCGACACCTTGCTGGAGCAAGCCGAGCAGGGCGTCGACTATTTTACCATCCACGCCGGTGTGCTGCTGCGCTTTGTCCCTATGACCGCCAAGCGGGTAACCGGGATTGTTTCCCGCGGTGGTTCTATCATGGCGAAATGGTGCCTGGCGCACCACAAAGAAAGCTTTCTCTATGAGCATTTCCGCGAGATTTGCGAGATCTGTGCCCAATACGATATTTCCCTGTCGCTGGGTGACGGGTTGCGTCCCGGCTCGGTCGCTGATGCCAATGATGAAGCCCAGTTCAGTGAGCTGCGGACTTTAGGTGAACTGACCAAGGTAGCCTGGGAGTACGATGTCCAGGTGATGATTGAAGGCCCGGGACATGTCCCGATGCACCTGATCAAAGAGAACATGGATGAGCAGCTCAAGCACTGCCATGAAGCCCCTTTTTATACCTTAGGCCCGCTGACCACCGACATTGCTCCGGGCTATGATCACATTACCTCAGGTATAGGCGCGGCGATGATTGGCTGGTTTGGCTGCGCCATGCTGTGCTATGTCACGCCGAAAGAGCATTTAGGTCTGCCGAACAAAGACGATGTCAAAACCGGTCTGATCACCTACAAGCTGTGTGCCCACGCCGCTGATTTAGCCAAAGGCCATCCTGGCGCACAGGTGCGTGATAATGCCCTGTCTAAAGCCCGTTTCGAATTCCGCTGGGAAGATCAGTTCAATCTGGGGCTGGACCCGGATACCGCGCGCGCTTTCCATGATGAAACCTTGCCGCAGGAATCGGGCAAAGTGGCCCACTTCTGCTCTATGTGCGGACCGAAATTCTGTTCCATGAAGATCTCCCAGGAAGTGCGGGACTACGCTAAAGCGCAAGAAGATGCCCAGGTGATTCACATGCTCGATGATCCGCTGGAAGGTATGCGCCAGAAAGCGGAGGAATTTCGTGACAAGGGCAGCGAGCTCTACCACAAGGCTAAAACTCACGAGGAAGAACAGGCATGAGTGGTGTGATGCAACAGTCATTTCCTGTGATGGAGGGCGGCATCGGGCCGCTCTATCCTGTGGTTGATGATGTCCGCTGGATTGCCAGGTTGCTGCCGCTGGGGGTGAAATCCGTTCAGCTGCGGATCAAAGATCCGGCCCATCCTGAGCTGGAAGCGCAGATTATTGAAGCGATTCGTCTGGGCCGGGAGCACAACGCCCAGGTGTTTATTAACGACTACTGGCAGCTGGCGCTCAGGCACGGTGCTTATGGTGTGCATCTGGGACAGGAAGATCTGGCTATCGCGGATCTCGATGCGTTGCGTCAGGCGAATATCCGTCTGGGGGTATCGACCCGAACGGCGGCTGAGTTGCAACGCGGTCTGGCCCTGGCACCCAGCTATGTGGCGATCGGCCATATTTTCCCGACCCCGACCAAAGACATGCCAACCCCGCCGCAGGGGATCGCCCAGTTAAAAGAGCACCTGGACACTGTGGCCGGCCGTTACCCGACTGTTGCCATTGGCGGTATTGATCTCAGCAATGTTGCGGATGTCTGGCAGACCGGGGTGTCCTGTGTCGCTGTAGTGCGCGCCGTGACAGCCGCTGCGGATCTTGAGCAGGCACTGGCGGGATTTGCCGACAAGCTGGTGAGGGAGCCATGCTGACAGACGAGTCTTTTTTGCGCTATCAGCGTCAGGTGCAGCTACCGGAAATCGGTGAGCAGGGCCAGCAGGCCCTGCAACAGGCCAGAGTACTGATTATCGGCGCTGGCGGGCTTGGCGCCCCGGCGGCCTTATATCTGGCGGCGGCGGGGGTTGGCAGCCTGGTGATTGCCGATGGCGACCGTGTCGAGCGTTCCAACCTGCAGCGCCAGATTATCTACCGTGATGATAATCAGGGTGAGAGCAAAGCGCAGGCCGCCGTGGCGCAGGTCAAAGCGCTCAATCCGCTGATCCGTGCCCGCGCAGTGACGGCCAGGCTGGCCAAGCTGCAACTGGCGATGGAAATCAGCCTGGCGGACGTGGTGCTGGATTGCACCGATAACTTTGCCAGTCGTCATGCCATTAATCAGGCCTGCTTCGAACACGAAAAACGGCTGATTTCGGCGGCAGCGATACGCTGGCAGGGGCAACTGATGAGCTTTGATTTTCGCGCACAGCAGGGGCCTTGCTACCACTGCTTATTTCCTGAAGCGGAAATGCAAGCGCCGCAAAGTTGCAGTGAGACAGGTATTGCCGGGCCAGTCGTCGGCATTATGGGAACCTTTCAGGCGCTGCAGGCGGTGAAAGCTATCACCGACAGCGGTGATCTCTGTGTCCGCCAGTTCCGCCAGTTCGACGGCCTCAGCCTGCAATGGCAGCAGTTTACCTTGCCAGCCAACCCTCAATGTCCTGTATGCAGTAAGGAATCTTTATGACCACGATAACCGTTCTGGTGAACGACAAAGCCATGCAGCTGGCGGCGCAAAGCTCGCTGCAACAGCTGCTGGAGCAGCTGGCGATGCCGCTGGATGCGACGGCCGTTGCGCTCAATCAAGCCATTTTGGGCCGCGAGTTCTGGGCCGATCAGCGACTCAATGACGGCGATGAAATCGCCTTGTTTCAAGCCATAGCAGGAGGCTGACATGCTGACCATTGCCGATAAAACCTTTTCATCCCGACTTTTCACCGGTACGGGAAAATATGCCGGCCGGGACATAATGGCACAGTCAATTCTAGCATCCTGCTCTGAGCTGGTGACCATGGCACTGAAACGGGTGGATATTGATAACCGGGATGACGACATTCTTGCCCCGCTGCGCGAAGCAGGGGTCAACCTGCTGCCTAATACCTCGGGGGCCAAGAATGCCAAAGAAGCGATCTTTGCCGCGCAGCTGGCCCGCGAAGCGCTGGGCACCAACTGGCTGAAACTGGAAATCCATCCAGACCCGAAATACCTGATGCCGGATCCGATTGAAACGCTGGCGGCAGCCGAAGCGCTGGTCAAACAAGGCTTCATTGTGCTGCCCTACTGCCATGCCGATCCTGTGTTATGTAAACGGCTGGAGGAAGTGGGCTGTGCCGCTGTGATGCCGCTGGGCGCCCCGATAGGTTCAAATAAAGGGCTGGCATCGCGGGATTTTCTCGACATCATTATCGATCAGGCCCGGGTGCCTGTGATTGTGGATGCCGGGATCGGCGCCCCGTCACATGCGGCTGAAGCCATGGAGCGGGGGGCTGATGCTGTGCTGGTCAATACGGCGATTGCGGCAGCGGCGGATCCGGTTGCGATGGGGCTGGCCTTTAAACTGGCAGTGGAGAGCGGTCGGATGGCGTACGAAGCCGGCCTGGCCGGTAAAGTCAGCCATGCCGTGGCGTCCAGCCCGTTAACTGCGTTTTTAGACGCCAGCGCGTAAGGAGACGCCATGAGTTATGTGGATGTATGGCGGCAGCTGGACTGGGATGATGTCCGGATGTCTATCTACAGTAAAACAGCTGCAGATGTCGAGCGGGCACTCAGTAGACGAAAGCGCGATCTGGAAGATTTCAAAGCACTGATTTCGCCTGCGGCAGAGCCGTATCTTGAGCAGATGGCGCAGCAGTCGGCCGTACTGACGCGGCAGCGTTTTGGCCGGACCATCGGGTTTTATGTCCCTTTGTACCTGTCGAACCTCTGTGCCAACAGCTGCACCTATTGCGGCTTTACCATGGAAAACAAGATCAAGCGGCGGACGTTAAATCTTGACGAGATTGAGCGGGAATGTGCGGCGATCAAGGCACTAAACTTCGATAATGTGCTGTTGGTCACCGGTGAGCATGAGCGCAAGGTCGGCATGGCCTATTTCCGCGAATGTGTGCCGGCGATTAAACGCCACTTCAGTTATCTGTCGATGGAAGTGCAGCCGCTGGATCAGCACGAGTATGCTGAGCTGAAAACCCTGGGGCTGGATGCGGTCATGGTGTATCAGGAAACTTACAGTGCTCCGACGTACGCCAAGCATCATCTGCGCGGCAATAAAATGGATTTTGAATACAGGTTGGCAACGCCGGATCGGCTGGCACGCGCCGGGATCGACAAAATCGGTATTGGTGCCCTGATTGGCCTGGAAGAGTGGCGCACAGATTGCTTTTTTACCGCCAGTCATCTGGATTATCTCGAACGCACTTACTGGCAGAGCCGTTATTCGATTTCCTTCCCGCGCCTGCGGCCCTGCACGGGTGGCCTGGAGCCGAAATCAGTGATGAGCGACCGCCAGCTGGTGCAGCTGATTTGTGCTTACCGGCTGTTTAATCCTGAAGTCGAGCTGTCGATGTCGACCCGGGAATCGCCGCATTTTCGCGATAATGTGTTGCCATTAGGGATCACCAGCATGTCGGCGGGCTCCAAAACCCAGCCTGGCGGCTATGCCGATGATGAGCCTGAGCTGGAGCAGTTTGCGATCAGTGATGAACGTGCCGTAGCTGAGGTTGCTGATGCGGTGAAGCAACACGGTTTTGAGGTGGTGTGGAAAGACTGGCATCACGCGTATTCCGGACTGCCGCTGTAAGTCGGTACTCGGGTTTATGTTGATAACAAAATCAGGCTGATGGATTCATCAGCCTGATTTTTTGATTTATTCGGTAAAGACCGCATTGACTTTGGCGTCATAGCGGGCGGTGATACCGGACGAGTAATGACGGGCCGTCAGCTCCACTTTCAGCGTCTGGACTTCAACTGGCTGATCAAAAAAGACCGACAAATTGCCGGAGGGATATTTCAGGTAAGTGGGGTAAATCCGTTCATTGTTTTCGTTGTAGAAGAAGGCCACGACAGACTGATTCCGCGCATTGGCTGTGGTATCGACCATCAGTTCCAGCGACTTCACTTTTTTATTGTTGTAAGGCGTGATTTCCAGCCATTTGGTCACAGGCGTGCCGAAACCGGCATAGATTGAGGTGCCTGCCGCCAGCGTCTCATCAAAATCGATCACCGGATCGTGATCCGGGAAGCTGGTGGCGTCGTTGGGTTTGCTGTTACCGAAATATTCCTGCATCAGAGTAAAACCGTCACCATCATAGTCGGTATAGGCATCCAGCCCGACAACCTCATAGGTTTTTTTCCACCAGGTAGGCAGGCGATCATTGTCTATGCTGCTGCTTTCGCCAAA
Organism: Photobacterium sp. SP02; assembly: GCF_038519165.1. Classification (NCBI taxonomy): domain Bacteria; kingdom Pseudomonadati; phylum Pseudomonadota; class Gammaproteobacteria; order Vibrionales; family Vibrionaceae; genus Photobacterium; species Photobacterium sp. SP02. The sequence continues at coordinate 32,429 of NZ_JASJOJ010000040.1, read as the reverse complement.
GTTAAAGCGGAAGTTACCGTCAAAGCGCTGGCTCGGCTTGCTGAAATCGGCGTTATAGAGGGAGATAACGGCGCGGTAACCATTCTGGTAATACTCATTGGGTGTATCAAAATGTATTTCGCCCCAGCCCGGACGACAGTCCAGATAATGCAGTCGCTGGCTGGCGGCATTGTAAATACTGATTGTACAGTCCATGGCGTTGGGTTGGTTGTTATCAAAACCCAGCGTGACCAGATGGCGTCGGTCAGCAGGCGGCAGGGAAAAGTTAACGGTAAAGTTGACACGCTGGCCTTTGCTTAAGGTCTGGCTGACCGATTTGGTATAGCTTTCCAGGTGCGGGTTAGTATTGGCGAAGGCGGCAAAAGATAAGCAGCCTAACGCATAGAGAACATATTTTTTCATAGCATAACCTTATGAATTCTAGTGAGTATAATTTCATCGGGGATGCTAACGGCATTATTATGTTGTGAAAACAATCAATAGTGGTGGTTGTTACTAGTGTTCTGGCTTTTATGTGTTTGATTAACTGAAGTGTGAGCCTGACAGTGATAAAAAAGCCCGGCGCACAGATGGCCGGGCTGAGAGTGTGAAGATCAATAGATTTCAGTGTTAACGGCTGAGCGGCGCCGTGGCTTGCTGCAGCCAGCTCAGATCCTCACCCTGCAGTGATGGGCTGATCACCTCGAACACGGTTTGATGGTAACGGTTCAGCCAGTTGAGTTCTGTCTCGGTCAGCAGGCTGAGATCCACCAGGCGGCGGTCAATCGGGGCACGGGTCAGCGACTCGAAGCCCAGCACTGTCATGTCACCCTCGGTTGCCACTTCCACCACCAGTTCCAGGTTTTCGATGCGAATACCAAATGCATCGGCGCGGTAATAGCCCGGTTCGTTGGACAGTACCATGCCCGGCAGCAGTGCGGTTGGATTCGGTGCTTTTGAAATACGCTGCGGCCCTTCATGCACATTGAGGAAATGGCCGACACCGTGGCCTGTGCCGTGGTCGAAATCAAAACCATGGGCCCACAAATGCTGACGTGCCAGCGCATCAAGCTGAGAGCCTGTCGTGCCACGGGGAAAACGGGCGGTTGCCAGCGCGATATGGCCTTTCAGCACCAGGGTAAAAGTCTGCTTCACTTCGGCATCCGGCTCACCAATGGCGATGGTGCGGGTGATATCTGTGGTGCCGTCCGGGTACTGGCCGCCTGAATCGACCAGGTAGACATTGTCCATTTGCAGGACACCCGGCTCAGGCTGGTTGTTGTGGTTGTAGTGACACATGGCCGCGTTGCCGCCAGCTGCGGAAATGGTGTCAAAGCTGACATCCGTGCAGCTTGGGTCTTGAATGCGGAACTGCCACAGCTGATCGGCCAGTGTCGCTTCGTCCAGCAGGTTGCCGGCCGCTACCTGACGGTCGACCCAGGCCAGGAATTTGGACACGGCAACACCATCGCGGATGTGACTGGCTTTCATGCCGGCCACTTCAGTGGCGTTTTTCGCCGCTTTTGGCAGCATGCAGGGATCGGCACCTTCAATGATGACCGCGCCAGCGTCACGCAGTGTCTGTCCGGACCAGGCATTGCTGGTGGCCGGATCAAGCAGCACCCGCTTGCCGCTCAGGGCTGCCAGGCTATTTTTCAGGGTTTCCGGGGCCTGAACGCGAACGCCTTCGCCGACATGCGCCGCAAACTCAGCAGGCAGGCGGGCTTGATCGATAAAGAAATCGACGCTGGCGTCCTGGTGCAGAATTGCCGCTGACAGCAGTACCGGCAGGCAGTGCACATCGCTGCCGCGCACGTTGAGCAGCCAGGCGATGCTGTCGAGCTGGGTCAGCAGTACGGCATCGGCTTTTTGTTTCTGCAGGCTGGCCGCAATTTGAGCACGCTTCTCGCTGCTGCTCTGGCCGACATAATCCAGGCCCATCAGGCGGGCATCTGACAAGGTCGGGGCCGGACGGTCGTGCCACAGGTCGTCGATCGGGTTGTTGCTGATCAGCACCAGCTGCTGATCTTTGTCGAGATGTTGCTGGACGCGTGTCAGCCAGGCGCCGCTGTGCAGCCGGGGATCAACCGCGATTTTACTGCCGGCCGGCAAATGCGCTTGCACCCAGTGCATCGGGGGCTCTTCAATCAGATGACGGTATTCAAACACATCGCCCGGCACTTGCTTGCGAACCTGAACCACATAGCGGCCATCGACGAACATGGCCGCTTTGTCACGGCCGATCACCGCCGCGCCGGCCGAGCCGGTAAAACCGGTGGCCCACAGCAGGCGCTCGTTGTGTTCGGGAATGTATTCACCCAGGTATTCGTCTTCATGCGGGATCACCAGGGCGTCAAGCTGTTCCGCTTCCAGCCACTGGCGAATCTGTGCCACGCGTTGTGAGATCACTGATTGCATCAGTCTATATTCCTTTCTGTTGTTGTCATCCGAATGGGGATGCTCTAAACCTGCCCCTTGGTCACCCTGACGGCAGCAGCAGGCCGATCCGGTAACGGTAGCGCTTTTAAAGTGAGGCTGCAATTATCGACTGGACAATTCGCGGCACCCGTTAATGATTATCTGCCGTAACCAGCAATGGCCAGGATCATTCTCTTGATGCTGCGGCCAGAACAGGGTGTAGGCCATTGCCGGCAGCGGGGTCGGCAGCGGCAGTACCACCAGATTGAGCTGAGCGGCGACATAGTCGGCAAAATGGCTCGGCGCCGTAAAAATCAGATCCGTATGGGTACACAAGCTGGCGGCACTATTAAAGTCTGGCACATACATGGCGATGTCGCGCTGCAGGCCTTGTTCTGCCAGCTTGTAGTCCAGCAGCCAGCGGTCATCGCGGCCGCAGCGCACCTGGATATGGCGCTGCAGCAGATAATTGGCCTGAGTCCATTCGCCCTGCTCAACCAGCGCCAGCACAGGGTGGCCGGGGCGGACGATACAGCGCTGAGTATCGCGGTGAAGCTCCTGAAAAATGATCCCTTTGGGCGGCATCAGGGTGAGCTGGGCGTCGTGCGGATTGAGATCCTTGCCGGTAATGCCGAAGTCGATTTCCCCGCGCAGCATCTTGTCGAAGGTGTCCGGCTCCCAGGCGTGGGTATCGAGCAGTATGTTGGGGCCCTGACTGAAGATTTCGCCGAGAAAACGCGGCATTAACAGCGGATAGGCACTCTCTACCAGCGACATTTTGAAGTGGCGGTGGCTGTTTTGCGGCACAAACTCAGTCGGCTCGGTCAGGTTTTCAATATCCTGAAGCAGTTTTTCCAGCACCGGTTGCAGCACTTTGGCGCGCGGGGTAGGCAGCAGGCCGTGGGCACTGCGGACAAACAGCGCATCATCGAACTGCTCACGCAGCCGGGCCAGACTTTTGCTCACCGCCGACTGGCTGAGAAACAAACGCTGGGCTGCCCGGGTCACGCTGCATTCCTGCAGCAGGACATGGAGGCAGACCAGCAGGTTGAGATCGAGGCGGGCTAATTTATCAACAGTCATAATTCGTCCGTTAGGTGAGCAGTGATATTCCAGTATGGAATTTTAGTAGTGAATATAAACCATTTTGATTCATATCACTAAGGCCTTAGACTGGCGCCGTCTTCTGATAGGAAACCGAGTGAATGAAGCCTGAAACGACAACGTCTCATCGCCGTATTGTGGCGTTAATGGTCCTGCTGGTGCTGTTCAGCCCGCTGGCCATCGATATTTATCTGCCTGCTTTGCCAGCGATGGCTGACAGCTTTGCCGTCGACCCGACTCTGGTGCAGGATACCGTCACCTGGTTCATGTTCAGTTTAGGACTGGGACAGGTTTTTGCCGGCCCGCTGGCAGACCGTTTCGGCCGTCGCCCGATTGCGCTGGCCGGTGTCACTGTCTACGCTTTCAGCTCGGCACTGGCGTATACCGCCCAGTCGCTGGATATCATGCTGCTTGCGCGCTTTTTGCAGGGCTTCGGTGCCTGCGCCACTTCTGTGGCCGCGTTTGCGGCGGCCCGCGACAGCTTCGGCCCTGAGCGCAGCGGCCGGATGATCAGCTATCTGAACGGGGCGATTTGTTTTATTCCGGCTCTGGCACCTTTACTGGGCTCCTGGCTGACCCATGAGTTTGGCTGGCGGGCGAACTTCAGCTTTATGGCCGGTTTTGCGCTGGTGGCAGGTGGGCTGCTGAGTGTGTTTTTCCGCGAAACCCGTCCGGCGGAGACCTTTGTCAGCGGCGCGATGTTCAGCCCGGCACGGTATTTTTCAGTTCTGCGCGAGCCGGTTTTTGTCTTCCATGCCTCTATGTCTATGCTGGCAATGGCGGTGATTCTGGCCTATGTGACCTCTGCGCCAATGTGGCTGATGGTGCATCTGGGTCTGGATATGGGTCAGTTTACGGCCTGGTTTGGTGTCAATGCGGTGCTGAACATTATCGCCTGCATGGTGGCGCCGAAATGCATGGATAAGATGGGCAGCCGCCGCACCCTGATGTCGGGGCTGGCGATGCTGGTGATCTCTGGCGTGATGATGCTGGCACTGAAAGATATCGCCGCGGCGTGGGCCTTTATGGTGCCCATCTTTATGAGCTCATTTGGTTTTGCCTTCGTGCTCGGTTCGGCGGCCGGTAAAGCGCTAGCGCCATTCGGTGACAGAGCAGGCACCGCAGCGGCGATGCTGGGTCTGTTCCAGATGAGCGGTGCCGGCCTGATGGTCAGCCTGACTCAGCGGATGGAGCTGTCCCCGCCGTTATTGCTGACCTTTCAGATGCTGATGCTGCTGCCCGGACTGTTGATTTTGTTATCGCGTAAAGGCCGCCAGTGGCATCCGGCGCCGGCGCAGGATTAAGCAACAGCCTGCGATTTTTTCGCTCATAACTAGACGCCGCAAAGGCGCCGGGTCTCGACAACCCTTTGAACTCTCGCTTGGCCTGTCACTGCTGTGACAGGCTTTTTTTCGTTTGCAGATAAGGGATCAGCACGAAGCGCTGGCGTCGTTGGCTTTGGCTTTGCCCCGCCATTGCTGGATCAGCAGGCCCATGATGATCATGACCAGCCCGACCAGGGTCGCCGGATGAATGGTTTCACCGATAATGGTCGCCAGCAGGATCAGCGAGATAAAAGGCGACAGGAAGATCAGGTTGCTCAGTTTGGCGGTATTGCGGGTCAGTTTCATGGCATTGAGCCAGAGCACAAAGGTGATCCCCATTTCAAACAGCCCGACATAACTGACCGCCAGCCAGCCTTGCCACGGAATGGGCTGCCAGCCGCCCATGTACAGGCTCAGACCGACGGAAAAAGGCAGCGACAGCACGAAACCCAGCAACACACTGACCACGGGATCGGCCTGGTTTTTGGTGTTGATAATCCAGAACAGCGCCCACAATAAGGTGGACACCAGCGCCAGTGCCACCCCCAGCGGGCTGTCGAACTGCAAGGCCATGATGTCGCCTTTGGTGGCAATCACCACCACACCCAGATAGCCAAACACACAGGCGACCCAGTCCTGCGGGCGAATTTTCTGGCCGAGAAACAGGGCGGCCATCAGCGTCAGTGTGATGGCCCAGCTGTAGTTGAGCGGCTGGGCCTGAGAGGCCGGCAGCAAGTCATAGGCTTTGAACAGCACCAGATAATAGATACAGGGATTGATCAGCCCGAGCATCAGGTAGTACAGCGGGCGGGCGCGCAGGGTTGGCAGCAGCTGGTTCAGTCTGCCCTGATAACCGGCGATGGCGAACAAGGCTAGGGCTGATACCGCACTGGCCGCCGCCACCATCTGGATCGGCGAAAAATAATCCAGGGTGATCTTGAAGGCGGTGGCGACGGTTGACCATAAGAGCACGGCGGCGAGGCCGAACCCGATCGCTTTCTTTTCCTGCATACTGCGGCTTCCTGCTGCTGGTGTCAGTGTGACTGGCAGGGTGAACCGCTGCCCGTCATAAAGGGGCCAGTTTATGCCATTTGTGCTTACTCAGCCAGCCTGAAATTCGGTATCAGCATGCCTTAATTGATGACAATATCTGGACATTTATCCAGTATCTTTTTAGCCTTATTGTATAAATACAAAAGCATGCAGGAAACAGATTGATGATGGGTGAATGGCTCAGTGATAACGGCCAGTGGCTGGCGGCGGCGATTGCCGGTGCGACGATCGCCGGCGGTGCCACGGCCCTGTGGTTTCAGGGACGTTTACGGCAGCAGGCGGCGATCTGGCAGCAGCAGCTGGATACCGAAACCCGGCTGGCCCGGCAGCAGGAGCAGCAACTGCGCCACGATCTGCAAGAGCAGCAGCAGGAGCTCGACAGCCTGGATGTCGAGCGCGATCGCCTCAGCAATGAACTGCGGCAGATGCACGCCCGGCTGGCGGCGGCGGTAGAAAAGCTGCGTTACCTGGAAACCTTGCGGCAGGAAAACCTGAAACTGACCGAGCGCCTGGAGACAACCCGGCAGGCGGAATCCGGCCTGGCTGCCGATTTGCGTGAGCTGCAAACCCGTTACCGTGAAGAGCAAAAGGCCGCGCAGGAAAAAATCGTCCTGTTGGAAAATGCCGAGAACCGGCTGCAGCAGCAGTTTGAGAGCCTGGCCAACCGGCTGTTCGAACAAAAAAGCCGCAGCGTGGACGCGCAGAACAAGCTGAGTCTGGATGGCCTGCTCAGTCCGCTCAAAGAGCAGCTGGAAGGTTTTCGCAAGCAGATCAACGACAGTTTCAGCAATGAGGCCAGAGAGCGGCATACCCTGGTCCATGAAATCAACAGTCTCAAGCAGCTCAATGAGCAGATGGCCCGTGAGGCCGTCAACCTGACCCAGGCGCTGAAAGGCGATAACAAAGCGCAGGGCAACTGGGGCGAAGTGGTGCTGGCCCGGGTGCTGAGTGAGTCCGGTCTGCGGGAAGGCCATGAATATCACACTCAGGTGAACCTGGAAGATAACAGCGGCAAGCGCTATCAGCCGGATGTGGTGGTACACCTGCCGCAGGAGAAAGACGTGGTGGTCGATGCCAAAATGTCGCTGGTCGCCTATGAGCGCTATTTTCATGCCCAAAGCCAGGAGGAGCGCGACAAAGCCCTCAGCGAGCATCTGGTCTCGCTGCGCAGCCATATCCGCGGCCTGAGCCGCAAAGATTACCATCAGCTGGACGGCGTTCGCTGCCTGGATTACGTGCTGATGTTTATCCCGGTGGAGCCGGCGTTCCAGGCGGCCGTCGAAGCCGATCCTGCGCTTATCCGCGATGCCATGGACAGCAATATTATGCTGGTCAGCCCGACCACATTGCTGGTGGCTTTGCGCACCATCAATAACTTGTGGCGCAATGAAAGGCAAAATCAGAATGCCAAACAGATAGCGGAACGGGCCGGCAAGCTGTACGACAAGCTGCGGCTGTTTGTCGCCGACATGGACAATGTCGGCACGGCGCTGGAGAAAGCCAGCCAGAGCTATCAGGGCGCAATGAACAAGCTGGCGACCGGACGGGGCAATATCATCCGCCAGGCCGAAAGCTTCAAGCAGCTGGGCGTTGAGGTGAAACGGGATTTGCCCCCGGCACTGACCGAGCAGGCACAGCGTGACAGTGATACTGCCCACAGGCTGGCCGAGACGGTGAATGACACACCTTAGCGCTTCAAGTAAACTACGGCAATTAGATGAGAATTGATGGAACGAGCATGACTGAACCCACACAAACCACTGATTTTGGTTACCGTAAGGTCGCTAAAGATGAGAAAGCGCAGCTGGTCGCGGAAGTGTTTCACTCGGTAGCGGACAAATACGATCTGATGAACGACCTGATGTCTATGGGTATCCATCGTATCTGGAAGCGTTTCACTGTGGACTGCAGCGGCGTACGCCGGGGTCAGCGGGTGCTGGATCTGGGTGGCGGTACCGGCGACTTGACGGCCAAGTTCTCGCGCATGGTCGGTGAAGACGGTCAGGTGGTGCTGGCGGACATCAATAATTCTATGCTCAAAGTGGGCCGCAGCAAACTGCGCGATCGCGGTATCGTCGGCAACGTGGCCTATGTGCAGGCCAACGCCGAAGAGCTGCCGTTCCCGGATAACTACTTTGACTGCATTACCATCAGTTTCTGTCTGCGCAACGTGACCGACAAAGACAAAGCACTGCGTTCCATGTTCCGCGTGCTCAAGCCTGGCGGCCGCCTGCTGGTGCTGGAATTCTCCAAGCCAGTGATAGAGCCGCTGTCAAAAATTTATGACGCCTATTCGTTCCACATCTTGCCGCGCGTGGGTGAAATGGTGGTGGGGGATGCGGACAGCTATCGCTATCTGGCCGAATCTATCCGTATGCACCCGGATCAGGTCACACTGGAAGGGATGATGCAGGAAGCCGGTTTCGAGCAAACCAGCTTCCATAACCTGACGGGCGGCATTGTTGCCCTGCACCGTGGTTATAAATTCTGAGGTCCGGATGCCAGTTGATGCTTTAGTCACCGGAGTGGTGGAAACCGCCCTGAATGCTTTGCTGAAAGATGAAGAGGCCAGCCAGCGCCGTCTGGCGCGTCTGCGTGGCAAAGTGATCAGCGTGCAGATTAACGATTTTGGCAAGCAGCTGTTCTTTGTGTTCAGTCAGCAAATTGACGTGCTGGCCGCCTATGAAGGCGAGGCGGACTGCCGCCTGGCCCTGAGCCTGGCCGCGCTGCCTGAGCTGCGTGAGCAGGCCAACCTCACCCAGCTGATCAAAGCCGACAAACTGGCCCTGGAAGGGGATATTCAGCTGGCCCAGCAGTTTTCCGCACTGCTCAGCGGCCTCAAGCCGGATGTGGCGGAACGCTTGTCTCGCTACAGCGGGGATGTGGTTGCCCATACCGTTGTGAGCGGTGCCCGGCATAAGCTGGCAGGACTGCAGCATCTGCTGGGTGAACGCCGCCGCGATCTGGGCGAAATCGTCACTGAAGAATGGCGGCTGGCCCCGCCGGCGCTGGAAATTGCCCATTTTGCCGACCAGGTTGACGAAGCCGCCTCACAGCTGGCCCGTCTCGAAGCCCGGATTCACAAGCTGGCTGAACGGCTGGCGCAACCCACTAGCCCGTCCTGATAGCCCATGAGCCGTTTTTCTGAAATTAAGCGCCTATACCAGATTACTGCCGTCCAGCTGCGCTACGGGCTGGACGATTTATTGCCGGACGATCCGCGTACCCGGCTGCCGAAACTGATGCGCAAGAGCCTGTTCTGGATCCGTAACCAGCATCCGGACAAACCTTTGGGTGAGCGCCTGCGACTGGCGTTGCAAACGCTGGGGCCGGTGTGGGTGAAGTTCGGTCAGATGATGTCGACCCGACGTGACCTGTTTCCGCCGCACATTGCTGATCAGCTGGCGTTGCTGCAAGACAGGGTGGCCCCTTTTGACGGTGCCCTGGCCCGAAAGCAGATTGAAAAATCGTTAGGCGGGCCGCTGGATACCTGGTTTGCCGATTTCGACCAGACGCCGCTGGCCTCGGCATCCATTGCTCAGGTCCACACTGCTACACTGAAAGAGAACGGTCGGGAAGTGGTGCTCAAGGTGATCCGCCCGGACATCCTGCCTGTGATTCAGGCCGACATCAAACTCATGTACCGTATGGCCCGTTTGCTGTCTCGCTTTATGCCCGAAGCGCGTCGCCTGCGACCGGTGGAAGTGATCCGGGAATATGAAAAAACCTTGCTCGATGAGTTAGATCTGATGCGCGAAGCGGCCAATGCCATTCAGCTAAGACGCAACTTCGACGGCAGCGATTCACTCTATGTTCCTGAAGTCTTTACCGATTATTCGCACAGTAATCTTCTTGTCATGGAACGCATCTATGGTATCCAGGTTTCTGATGTCGAGGCGCTGAAAGCCAACGGCACAGACATGAAGCTGCTGTCGGAAAAAGCCGTGAATGTGTTCTTCACTCAGGTCTTTCGTGACAGTTTCTTTCATGCGGATATGCATCCGGGCAATATTTTTGTGTCGCACAAGAACCCGGTTGATCCGCAGTGGATTGCGCTGGATTTTGGTATCGTAGGTACCCTGAACCGGGACGATAAGCGCTATCTGGCCGAAAACCTGCTGGCGTTTTTTAACCGGGATTACCGCAAAGTGGCTGAGCTGCACGTGGATTCAGGCTGGGTGCCGCCCGATACCAATGTCGACGAATTTGAATTTGCGATCCGTACCGTGTGCGAGCCGATTTTCGAGAAACCGCTGGCAGATATCTCCTTTGGCCACGTGCTGCTGAACCTGTTCAATACGGCACGGCGCTTTAATATGGAAGTTCAGCCTCAGCTGGTGCTGCTGCAGAAAACCCTGCTGTATGTTGAAGGGTTAGGAAGGCAGTTGTATCCGCAGCTGGATCTCTGGGATACCGCCAAGCCGTTTCTGGAAGACTGGATGTCGCGTCAGGTCGGGCCGCAGGCCATTATTGGTGCGGTGCGGGACAAGGCGCCTTTCTGGGCCGAGAAATTACCGGAATTACCGGAACTTCTTTATGACAGTTTGCGCCAGGGCAAGGTGATGAATCAGCGGATTGATAAACTGTACGACAATTTCATGACCAGCCGTCGTCAGCAAGCCCAGGCCAGGTTCTGTTTTGGGGTTGGGGCGACGCTGATTATATGCTCTGCCATACTTTTTAGTAATCAGGTGGATGTTTATCCGGTCGTATCGGCCACAGCTGGTGCGATGTGCTGGCTGTTTGGCTGGCGGGCTTACACAAAATAACGGCTGTGCTGCTGTGTGGCACTGCGTTTTATGAATCTTATTGAGGAAAGGTAAACATGGGTGGAATCAGTATCTGGCAACTCTTAATCGTTGCCCTGATCATCGTCTTATTATTCGGTACCAAGAAGTTACGCTCAATGGGCGGTGACTTAGGATCGGCAGTCAAAGGCTTTAAAAAAGCCCTGAGTGACGACGACGAAGCGAAAAATAAGGCCGATGCCGATTTTGAGCAAAAATCGCTGGCGGATAAAAAAGAGGCCGCTGAGCCACAGAAAAACCCGAAAGATAAAGAGCAGGTTTAACGCGTGTTTGATATCGGGTTCTGGGAGCTGATATTAATTGCCATCGTCGGTCTGGTCGTGCTTGGACCGGAGCGGCTGCCTGTGGCGATACGTTCAGTCTCGCAGTGGGTCAATGCGGCCAGAAACATGGCCAGTGCGGTGAAGACTGAGCTGTCTCAGGAGCTGAAAATTCACGAACTGCAGCAGGACTTGAAAAAGGCCGAGCAGGCGGGCATGAAAGATCTGTCTCCGGAGCTGCAAAGGTCAGTCGACGAGCTGAAAGAGGCCGCGGCATCGGTGCAGCGCCCTTACGCCAAGGCGGAACCTGAGTCTGAGCCTCAGATCACGCCTGAAGGCACGGCGCCAGATCATCGTCCGCCGGCTGATCCTCATCAGGATGACCCGGTACAGCCGCATCCAACTTCATCGCAAAAACAGGATTAATTACGCCTCATGTCGAGTGTGGAAGACACCCAGCCCTTGTTCAGCCATCTGCTGGAACTGCGTAACCGGCTGCTCCGTTCTATCCTGAGTGTCCTGGTGGTATTTCTCTGCCTGGTGTGGTTTGCCAATGACATTTACAGTCTGCTGGCGGCCCCGCTGGTGGAGAGACTGCCGGAAGGCACCAGCATGATTGCCACCGATGTGGCCTCGCCTTTCTTTACGCCGATCAAGCTGACGCTGGTTGCCTCTGTGTTTCTGGCCGTGCCTCTGATCCTGTATCAAATCTGGGCCTTTGTCGCCCCGGGTTTGTACAAGCACGAACGCCGGCTGGTGATGCCGCTGCTGTTTTCCAGCTCGCTGCTGTTCTATTGCGGCGTGGCCTTTGCGTATTTTGTGGTATTCCCGCTGGTGTTCGGCTTCTTTACCAGCATTGCCCCGGAAGGGGTGCAGGTGGCGACCGATATCGCCAGTTACCTGGACTTTGTCCTGGCGCTGTTCCTGGCGTTTGGTATCGCCTTTGAAATTCCGGTCGCCATTATTCTGCTGTGCTGGACCGGCGCGACCGATCCGCAGAGCCTGCGCCAGAAGCGGCCCTATATCATAGTGGCGGCGTTTGTGGTGGGTATGTTGCTGACCCCGCCGGACATTATTTCTCAGACCTTGCTGGCGATTCCTATGTGCCTGCTGTTTGAGGTCGGCTTGTTCTTCTCGCGCTTCTATATTCGCGCCAATGAGCAGGCGCCGTCCGAAGAAGATTAAGTCGCTTTTTGCTGACTGATTGCTGAAAAACAGCCGCCCGGTGCGGCTGTTTTTGTTTCCGCGGTTGTTCTTTGTCACCGCCCGGTGTGTAAAATGGGGTTCTTTTTCAGCGGATAGCACAGTGATGATAGATATTGGCGTCAACCTGACCAACAGCCGTTTTGATAAAGACAGGGAAGCGGTCATCGCCCGCTCGCAGCAGGCCGGTGTCAAAGCCCTGATCCTGACCGGCACCAGTGAGGATGAAAGCCGGCAGGCGCTGGCGATGGCGCATCAGTGGCCGGGCTACTGCTTCAGTACCGCTGGCGTGCACCCGCACGATGCCAAATCGGTGTCGGACTTCTCTCTCCCCGCGATTCGCGAACTGGCGGCTGACCCGGCTGTGGTCGCGGTGGGCGAATGCGGTCTGGATTTCAACCGTGATTTTTCACCCCGTCCGCAGCAGGAAGCGGTTTTTGAGGCGCAGCTGGCACTGGCAGCGGAGCTGCAAAAGCCGGTGTTCATGCACTGCCGGGATGCCCATGAGCGCTTTCTGGCGATACTCAAACCCTGGCGCGATAAGCTGCCGGCGGCGGTGCTGCATTGCTTTACCGGCAGCGAGCAAGAGCTGAAAGACTGCCTGGCGCTGGATCTGCACATTGGCATCACCGGCTGGATCTGCGACGAGCGCCGGGGCACCGAGTTGCGCAATATCGTGCGGCATATTCCGGACAACCGGCTGATGATAGAAACGGACTGCCCTTATCTGCTGCCGCGCGATCTGCGGCCCAAACCCAAGTCCAGCCGCAATGAACCGGCGTATTTGCCCCATATCGCACAGGCGGTGGCAGCGTGCCGGCAACAGTCGGCCGCGGATCTGATGGCGGCGGTATCAGCGACCAGCCGGGCATTTTTTCAGATCGAGCCAGCGTAAACCTTTGTTCGATGATAATATGAAACGCAACTGTGATTGACTGCGGTACCCGTTGCCGCATAACCAACAAGGAGTGAGCAGTGTCTGTATCTATTCAGGGGGCATTTCCGGCCCGTCGTATGCGCCGTGTGCGCAAGCAAGATTTCAGCCGCCGACTGACGGCAGAGAATCAGATTTCAGTGAACGACCTGATCTATCCCATGTTTATCCTGCTGGGTAAAAACCGCCGCGAGCCGGTGGAATCCATGCCGGGTGTGGAGCGTCTGTCAATTGATCTGATGCTGCTGGAAGCTGAGTACCTGTCCAAGCTGGGTGTACCGGCCATTGCCTTGTTCCCTGTGGTGTCGCAGGACTTCAAGAGTGTGTGCGCCGCCGAGGCCTATAACCCTGAAGGCTTGGTACAGCGCGCCGTGCGTCTGCTCAAAGAGCATGTGCCTCAGATGGGAGTGATCACGGATGTGGCGCTGGACCCCTTCACCACCCACGGTCAGGACGGCATCATTGATGACAACGGCTATGTGATCAACGATGAAACGACGGAAGTGCTGGTCAAGCAGGCCTTGTCGCATGCGGATGCCGGTGCGGACGTGGTGGCACCGTCTGACATGATGGATGGCCGTATCGGCGCCATCCGCGAAGCGTTAGAAGAAGCCGGCTTTATCCATACCCAGATCATGGCGTATTCGGCCAAGTATGCGTCTAACTATTACGGCCCGTTCCGTGATGCGGTCGGCTCGGCGAGCAACCTCAAAGGCGGCGATAAGAAAACCTACCAGATGGATCCGGCCAACACAGACGAAGCCCTGCACGAAGTGGCAATGGATGTGCAGGAAGGGGCGGACATGGTGATGGTCAAACCGGGGATGCCGTATCTGGATGTGGTGCGCCGGGTGAAGACAGAGCTGCAGGTGCCGACGTTTGCCTATCAGGTCTCAGGGGAGTATGCCATGCACATGGCGGCGATCCAGAATGGCTGGCTGAAAGAAAAAGACACCGTGATGGAATCTCTGCTGTGCTTCAAGCGTGCCGGTGCCGACGGTATTCTGACTTACTTTGCCAAGTCGGTGGCCGAATGGCTGGCGGCGGAAGCGGCAGAACGTCAGGCCAGTGTGGCCGACAGGAAATAAACGCCTCAGAAAAGCGAGCCCGGGCTCGCTTTTTTCTTACCTGATGATCAGGGCTTAACGTTGCGATTGATCGGGTTTTGCAGTGAGATCAGGGTTTCCGTCGATTGCACTTCATCAATGGCCTGGAGCTTGTCGATGAGCACATACTGCAGTTCTTCAATCGAGCGGCACATCAGCTTGACGAATATGTTGTATGCCCCTGTGGTGTAATAGGCTTCCACCACTTCGTCGAGTTCATTGAGTTTTGCCAGAGCGGAATGATAATCTCTGGCCGCATTCAAATTGATACCAATAAAGCAACAGACGTCATATCCCAGAAGCTTAGGGTTGATAATCACTTCAGTTCCAGTAATGATGTTGGCGGCGCGCATTTTTTCGACACGGACATGGACGGTGGCCGGGCTGACATTGAAGCGCTTGGCCATTTCGGCATAGGGGATCCGGGCATCGTGCATCAGGGCATTCAGAATATCTCGGTCTAAATCATCAAGACGAGGTAGCGGGGTCATGGCATCTTTCCGTGGTAGTTCGCAACTACTGCATCATATACTGGCTTGACTCATGACGCACGGATTAGGATTGGCTCTCAATCACAGCATCAATAAAGGATATCACTGTCTCTTCATGCGCTTAGTTCTCTTGCTACTGGTACTTCTCCTACCCAGATTGGCGCTGGCTGAAGCTAATGTGCTGGTGATTCATTCCTATCATCAAGGTATGCAATGGACGGATGCCCAGCAGGCCGGGCTGGAAGCCGCCCTGCGTTCTGAATCGGTGCACCTCCAGGTCGATTATATGGACAGCAAGCGCTACCAGTCGCCCTGGTATCTGGATCAGCTGGTGGATGTATACCGTGCCAAACTCAGCAGTGAAAAGTTCGATGCCATCCTGGTAACCGACGATAACGCCTTGTGGCTGGTCAATCAGCTGTCTGATGAAATCGGCCCGACGCCTGTGCTGATGTCGGGCATCAATGCCTACAAACCCGCCAAGCATGCCAACCTGACCCGAGTAGGTGGCGTACTGGAAGCCAATGAAATTTCGGCCAATATTCATTTAATCCAGACTATTCAGCCCGATGTCCGGCAGTATTACTTTATTACCGATCACACCGCAACCGGCCGTGAGCTCTGGCAGGATGCCCAGCGCTATCTCAGCCAGCATCCCGAATTGGATTACACCTATCTCAGTCCGCAGTCGTTTGCCGACTTGTTCGAGGTGGTCGGCCAGCTACCGCCTTATTCTGCGATTGTTTTCCTCAGCTATTTTGTCGATGGTAACGGCGTGTATATGTCGAGCCGTGAGCTGATGCAGACCCTGACCCGCAAGGCCAGCGTCCCTGTGTATGTGTCTTACCGCTTTCTGCTGGAGGACGGCGCGCTGGGTGGGGTGGTCAGCCGTGGTTACGATCAGGGCATGATACTGGGGCAGTTGTTAAAGCAGGTGCTGCACGATACGGAGACGCAATATCCAGTGTTTCTCAACAGTCCCCGCCAGGCGATGTTTAATTACCCGGCCTTGCAACGCTGGAATGTCCCTGTGGACAAGGAGCAGGTGCTCTTGGTGAACCGGCCGCTGAGCTGGTTTGACAAGTACGCCGGCCAGGTCAGGCTGTTCAGCCTGGTGCTGGCGGTGATGCTCTCGGTGATCCTGCTGCTGATTGTGATTATCCGGCGCCTGCGCCGCAGTGAGAGAAAGCTGACCCAGAGCCGGACAATGTTCGAAGGGGTGTTTGATCAGAGTTTCCAGTTCATTGCCATCTTACACCCGAGCGGTCAGTTGCAATCGGCCAACCTGGCGCTGCAGGATTTGCTCGGCCGCTCAGTGATCAAATATGACCGCCCATTCTGGGACTGGGGTTGCTGGGAGCGCACCAGCACAGAGCAGCTAAAACAGTCCTTCCTGTCGGCGACCCGCAGCCAGCTGGTGAGATTTGAAACCGGCATCAACAGCAGTGAAGACGGCACGCGGATCCTGGATATTTCCATCAAACCCCTGCCCCACACTGACGGTGTCGAGGGGCAGTTACTGCTTGAAGCCCGGGATGTCACTTCCCGCCATCATATGGAAGAAAAACTGCGGGAGCGGGAAATCAGCTACCGCCTGCTCTATGAACAGCAGCCTGTGATCTTGCTGGCGATCAATCAGCACGGCCGCATTCAGTCTGTGAATCAGTTTGCCACCGAGTTACTGGGCTACAGCAAGCGGGAAATGCTGGGCCATAAAGTCACCGATTTTTACCTGGACGATGAAGAGATCCCTCAGCATTTTATCTCGGCCCATCAGGGCAAAGATGACCAGAACGTCTGGCGGCGCCAGCTGCGCTATACCAGTGCCAGCGGCAAAGCGGTCTGGATTCGGGAAACCATACGATCTTCCCTGTCTCAGCATCAGCTGCTGCTGGTCGGCGAAGACATTACCAGTACCCGCGAGCTGGAAGCCAAACTGGAATACCAGGCAAACCATGACTACCTGACCAGTCTGTTCAACCGCAGCTATTTCGAGCGCCAGCTCGAGGTGTCGTTATCCGAAGCCAGAGACAAAGGCGCCCGCCATGCCATGCTCTATCTGGATCTCGATCAGTTTAAAGTTATCAATGATACGGCAGGCCATGAAGCCGGCGATGAAGCGCTCAAGCAAGTGGCCTGGCTGCTGCGGGGGATCATGCCGCATAAGGCGACGCTGGCGCGGCTGGGCGGCGATGAATTTGCCATTATTCTCAGCCACTGTGAAGTGGAAGGGGCGCTGCGTCTGGGCGCAGAAATCCTGCATCTGCTGGAAGAAAGCGAGTTCTACTGGCAGAACACCCGTTTCAGCCTGAGTGCCTCTATCGGCATCCGGTTGATTGATAATACCGCCGGCTCTCCTCAGCAGGTGCATGCCCAGGCCGATACGGCGTGTTATGCCGCCAAAGATGAAGGCCGCAACCGCCTGCATTTGTACCGTCCGGATGATGAAGAATTGCAACGGCGCGAGCGGGAAATGGCGTACGTCAACCATATCCGGCGTGCGCTTGATGAACAGCGGTTTGAGCTCTATGCCCAGGCGATTGCACCGCTGGCAACCGCGTCCACCGGCCATCACTATGAAATTCTGATCCGGATGCGCAGCAGCGACGGGGCAATGATACCGCCCGGGCTGTTCATGCCCGCGGCTGAACGCTACAACCTGGCGCACCTGATCGATCGGTATGTGGTTAACGCGGTTCTCCTGTGGCTGGAAGCCCACCCGGAAGCGGTTGCGCCGCTCAAGCTGTGCTCTGTTAACCTGTCCGGGCAGTCGATGGGCAATCCTGATTTTGTCGATTTTCTGCTGACGCGTATTAGCCAATCCAGTGTACCGGCCAGCAAGCTGTGTCTGGAAATTACCGAAACCGCCGCAATAGGCAATATGAGTGAAGCCATTGAGTTATTCACTCAGTTGAAAACGCTGGGGTGCCTGATTTCGCTGGATGATTTTGGCGCCGGTCTGTCCTCCTTTGGTTACCTGAAACGCCTGCCCGTTGATCTGATCAAAATTGACGGTATGTTCGTCCGTGACATTGCCGATGATGAAGTCGATTTTGCCATGGTGACAGCCATTAACGATCTGGCCAAGAAAATGGGTAAGCAGACAGTCGCTGAGTTTGTTGAAAATGAAGCCATTTTGCGGCGTCTGGAGCAGCTGGGCGTGGATTATGCGCAGGGCTACCAATTTGGTAAACCTATGCCTCTGGCTCAGCTGGTCGAGAGTTTAAACCTTGCCCCAGCAACAGAGGCGATCCTGTAAATCCGCCTTGAGAGCTGGCATAGCGTGTTCAGGGGGCGGCCACTTTACCTGCCGCCTGGTTGCCGCTTGTCTTCCTTATCAAAAAGTAGACCAATAACCGATCCCTATTGGGTATAATCCGCCACAATATATGGATTCCTGTCTGCCGGCCCTGTGCCGGGCGGACATTGTTTTGCGGAGACACCCGTGCAAATCGCTTTACTTTGTGATCAACCTGAACGCCATGCCGAGCTGGCTGAACTGGCTGCCCGTTGGGGGCTGGAGCATCATGATCAGGCGCAGTTTGCGCTGTCCTTGACGGCAGAGCGCCTGGAATTGCTCAAGCAGGATGAACCCAAGCTGGGGGCGGTTTTTGTCGATCTGGCCGGGGGAGCTGCCGCGCACCGACGCAAGTTTGGCGGCGGCCGTGGTCAGGCCATCGCCAAAGCCGTGGGCTTAAAAAGCGGGGTCACGCCGACTGTACTGGATGCCACGGCAGGGCTGGGCCGTGATGCGTTTGTGCTGGCATCCCTGGGGTGCCGGGTTCAGATGGTTGAGCGCCACCCTGTGGTAGCGGCATTGCTGGAAGACGGTTTGCGCCGCGCTTGCGCCGATGCGGAAATCGGCGGCTGGGTGCGTGAGCGGATGAGCCTGCTGCATGCCACCAGCCAGCACGCACTGACGGATCTGGCGGCCGAGCCTGGCTATATACTGCCGGATGTGGTGTATCTGGACCCTATGTTTCCCCATAAAAAGAAATCGGCCCTGGTGAAAAAGGAAATGCGGGTGTTCCAGAGCCTGGTCGGTGCCGATATGGATGCCGATCAGCTGTTGACGCCGGCGCTGACGCTGGCGAACAAACGTGTGGTGGTCAAGCGCCCTGATTATGCCCCCTGGCTGGACGGGCAGTCGCCGTCAACCGTGATCACTACCAAGAAGAACCGCTTTGATGTGTACGTCAAAGCGGCCATGAAGTAGCAGCAGGCTGTTGCAGGTTGGAGAAAGCCGAAATGACCAGGTCATTGTGTAAGTACCGTCGTTCAGAGATCAGCGAGAAGATTGCCTCTATTGCTGAGCTGGTGAGCGCGCCCCAGTATTTTTGTCGCAGCTGTGCCAGGGTTGCCAACGGTAAATCTTCTCTCTGCAAACCGGGCCGCTTACCCGTGCAGGGTCAGCGGGCGCCAGCGACGATCCCATCAGTCACTGTGGCGTCTGTGATGGCCCCGCAGCCTGTTTCGGGTCAGGATCCGGCCTTGCCGCCTGTGGGTGAGCGATTGGACAGCGGTGCCATGGTGGGGCTGCCGGTGGGTTTGCTGAGCGTGTCGGTCAAGAAACTGGATAAGAAGCTGCGCAAGCTGGCGAAAAAGAAACGTAAGCGCCTCAAGAAAACCGACAAATACCTGAAGAAGGCGGAAAAGTACCGGAAAAAATCCGAGCAGATACAGCGAAAGTTCGACAAGCTGATCTATAAAGCCAGTGCCTGATCATTGCCCGCCGGCGACAGATAAAAGAAGCCTCCGTTAACGGAGGCTTCTTGGTTTCAGGGGGAACTGAATCAATCAGGATTCTTTAATCAGCACAGCTGTCATCAGGCAAGTGATTACCGCAACAATAATGCCAGAAACAATTAACCAAGGGAGCATAGCCTTACTTCCATCTATAGCGCTAAAAGAGGCCACATTGAATAGTTTTTAAATACTTCCATCAATAGTAAATATATATGATGAAATGGCTATTAACAGATGGATACAAAAGCGGATTAAATCTCGTTAACACAATGTTAAATAGAACAAAAAAGCGCCTGTTCCGGCGCTTTTTTACATTTAGTAACAGGTATGTCTGTCAGGTCAGATTTTGGCCGGCAGGGCCAGGGTTAATCCTTCTTTCGATAAGCGGGCGGCAGCGGCTTTATCGTTCAGGGTTTCCAGCACCTCGACCAGATAGCCGTAATCGGCGACAGTCGGGTGCAGTTCAATCGCCCGCTCAAGGTGCGTGCGGGCTTCTTTGGGTTTACCGTCACGCAGATACAATTGTCCCAGCGCACTGTGGGTGGCAGCATTGTTACTGTCGTATTTCAGCAAATCCTGCAGTGTCACAATGGCGGGGTGATAATCGGTCAGCTTCAGCGTCGGCATCAGGCTGATCAGACGGGAATCAATCTTCTTGCGCAGCGCTTCGCGCAGTATGGTATAGCCTTCGCTGTCGGCGTTGCGGGCGCACATCTCACGGACGAAGCAGGCGACCAGCTCAGGGTTCTGTTTGGCTTTACGGCTCAGGCTGTTCCAGTGCCCCATCAGACCATCGCTGCCGCTGTGCAGACTGATCTGGGCCATCAAGCCGCACTCGGCCTGCTCCTCTAATTTATCCAGCTGTTCGCCGCTCAGGCTGCCGTACTTTCTCAGCGGGGTAATGAGGCCCAGCAGGGCTGGCCAGTCTTCCAGCTGCACATAGCATTGCTTCAGCAGTTCCAGTAACAGTGGATTGCGCGGATGGCTGCTTTTCATCTCCTGCAGTGTGGCGACAGCTTCTTCATATTGATGCTGCTGGCACTGCAGTCTGGCCCGGGTCAGTGCTACCGCCAGGCTGTCGCTGTCCTGTTCGGCCGCCAGACGCAGGTATTCGTCACGCTGATGCAGTTGCCCCTGTCCCTGCGCGGCTTCCGCTGCAGCGAGATAGTTCAGTAGCGGGGTGTCGCTGTGATTGGCCGATTTGACGACCAGCTTTTCCGCCTGTTTCCAGTCACCTTCCAGTACCTTGACCAGGCCGCTGGAAGTCAGCTCACGTGCTTTGCGGGTTTTGCGGCCGGAGAACCAGCCGCGGGTGACGCTGCTCAGTGACAGCAGCCACTTCAGCAGGTGCTCGAGCAGAAAAAACGCCCCGAAAAGCACAATCACCAGTAAGAGCAGCGTGGTCAGGCTCATTTCCAGTGTCTGGTTGGCGGCGGAGATCAGCACATAGCCCTGATTGCCGGCCAGCATGGGGCCGACAACGATGCCGGCGATCAGCGCGGCGACCAGCAGGAGAAGTTTAATCATGCCGGATCCTCCTCAGTTTTGATGGGAGCGATCTGTTGCCGCAGGCGCTGGTTCACCAGATCCGCTAACAGCGAAGGTGATTTCAGCTGCTCAGGGTAGCTGGCTTCAATGTTCTGGCCGGCCATCTCATTGAGGCCTTTAATGAAGCTCTGCGTTTTCACATCGTCAGTGTTGTAGAACTGGCTGGCCCAGTCTTTGGCCATGGTCAGGGACTGGGTGTACAGCTCACCCTGTTCGCGATACACAGCTTTAATAGCGGTTTCCAGCTTGGATTTAATGTTTTCCTGCAGGTAGAAATCCTGCTCCGGCGATAAGAGCGGAATGACATTGCCGTCGCGCTTACGGTAAGTCACAAAGTGTTCGCTGAACTGTTTCAGTGAGGTCATCAGGTTGGACTGCCAGTCGGACACCGACTCGCTGACCGTTTCACTCTGCGGCTGTTCCAGTGACTCAGGCACGATCGCGTTGGCCAGCGGCAAACTGGCGACCATCTGCTGCAGGCTGGTCAGGCGTAATACGATCCCGTCACGGTCAACACGGGCCACGGCTTTGAGGCTGGCAATGTCATCGTTCATGGCACTGCGCAGTGCCGTCAGGCTCGGATCATTGAGCTGGGCAAGGCGGTTATCGGCGGTTTCCAGTAACACTGTGGCACTGGCCACATCGTGCTCCAGCCAGAGCTTGCGGCCCGCCATGCGTGTCAGGTAATCCGCTTCGGCCAGTAGCCAGTCATTCGGGCGGCGGCCTTTGACTTCCGACATCGCCAGCTGCAGGCCTTTAATGTCATTGCTCTGCTGATCCAGCTTGCCTGTGGCGCTGAGTAAGCGCTGCTCGACCGCACTTTTGACATCCTGGGTGCTTGTCGTCAGCTCGCTTTTCAGGGTCTCGAGCTGAGCTCGCAGCGCACTAACCTGTGCCAGCTGGTCGCGGTTTTGCTGGTGGCCGTGATAATACAGGCCGGCACCCAACAGGATAACCAGAGCAATGGCGACCCAGCCGGTTTTGCTGCCTTTGCCTGATGCGGCGGGGGCAGCAGGCTGGCTGGCGGCAGACGACTTAGGTGGCGTGCCGGCAGTGTGTGGCGTTTCCTTGGCCTTGGAAGAGGCATCAGACTGCTTGTCTGACTTAGGGGTATCGTTATTGGTTTTCTTCTCAGTCATCCGTTTATCCCGTTGTGCCTGTTGTACTTAGTGTAGCAAGCAGTGTGGCATTGCTGGCACTGCCCACAGTGGTTATATGGCGAAAGCCAATGTCCCTGGCTTGACGGGCAATTCGCTCGCTGGGAACCAGCAAGTGGCATGTCATCAGCCATGGCTTTGCCTGCGCCGGCATCAGTCGGTACAGGTATTCCAGTTGCTGACCACTGGTGACCACCAGTGAGTCCACATTTTGTTGTTGCCACTGCTGGCTCAAAACAGCGCCATTGAGTGCCAGCCAGTGTCGGGCATAAGTTTCACAGTAAGAGACATGGGCCTGACGTTCGGCCAGTGTCTCGAAAATCAGTTCGCGGCCGCCGTTGCCGCGCAATATCAGTACGTTGCGCCCTGCAGCCGTCATCAGTGCTGGCAGGGCCAGCAGTCCCTCACTGTCTTCCTGCTGCGGGGCCTCGACATGCTGGCCGCAGGCGTCCGCCAGTGTGGCGGCGGTTTGCTGGCCGACGGCGATATAATGAAGGCTAGCAGGCCAGCAAATCTCTTTTTCTGTCAGGTAAGTATGTGCCATTTTTACCGCGTGGGGGCTGACAGCAATAAGACAATCGCCTTTTTTCAGTCTGGCGAGTTGATCACCCAAAGTCAGCAGGCCGGCACCGGGCGCTATGGCCAGCAGTGGCTGAACCAGCGCCTTGATGCCCTTGGCGGCCAATGCTTGTGCCAGTGCCTCGCCGTGCGGGGCCGGTCGGGTGATCAGGACTGTCATTCAGCCTCGTCGTACAGTCGGGTCAGTATCTCGCGTGCCCCGCGCTCGAGCAGCTCTTCGGCCAGCTGAGTGCCCAGGTTTTCCGCCTGCGCAATCGGGCCGCGAATTTCACCGGCGACAATCTGGCTGCCATCCGGCTCACCCACCAGAGCGCGCAGCCAGATTTGATTGCCTTCCAGTTCAGCATAGCTGCCGATAGGCACCTGACAGCCGCCTTCCAGCCGGTTGTTCATCGCCCGCTCACACAACACGCGGGTGGTGGTGCTGGTGTCACTTAAGGCCTCCAGCAAGCTTCGGATACGGGTATCGTCCAGACGGCATTCAATGCCGACGGCGCCCTGGCCGACAGCCGGCAGGCTGACTTCAGGGGCGAGGGCACAGCGGATGCGGTCGTCCATTTTCAGGCGCTTCAGGCCGGCACAGGCCAGCACTATGGCGTCGTATTCGCCTTCATCCAATTTCCGCAGGCGGGTCGCCACGTTGCCGCGCAGGGTTTTAATCTGCAGATCCGGGCGGCTGGCCAGCAGCTGGCACTGGCGGCGCAGGCTGGAGGTGCCGACGACGGCGCCTTGCGGCAGGGCATCCAGATCGGCGTAGTGATTGGACACGAACGCATCGCGCGGGTCTTCACGCTCGCAGATGGTGACCAGTCCCAGACCGTCGGGGAATTCGACCGGCACATCCTTCATCGAGTGGACCGCGATATCGGCACGGCCTTCCAGCATCGCCTGTTCCAGCTCTTTGACAAACAAACCTTTACCCCCCACTTTGGCCAGCGGGGTATCAAGAATGATGTCGCCTTTGGTGACCATAGGGACCAGTTCGACAATAATGCCTGGGTGGGCCTGCTCCAGTGCGGCCTTAACATATTCCGCCTGCCACAGGGCGAGCGGGCTTTTTCGGGTTGCGATCCGGATTGGCATCTCAGTCATAGCTTGGGGGTCCATCTAATTGCTCTAAATATACTAATCGTACCACTCCGATACGGGTAAGGTAATGTAGATGTTGTTGCCGGTGCGGTGAAGCGCATTTGTCCGGTTCTGTGATATCGCTTATGGGAGATATGTCACATTACTGAGTGTGATCTAGCTTCCAAAGTCCAAGGTGCTGGCGATTTCGAGTCATTGTACTATTTTGTGGTGATACTCAATGGAATTGAGCATCACGGAGCAGGCTGGCGCTTGATAGCCCGTACAGACTTTACGGAATGCCTGAAAAGTGTTAGATTGATCACGTTTTTGCTCACGAATGGCTCACAGAGTCCCCTAACGATGACAAGATTCGGGCCGCTCTGGATGCTGGTAGCTCTTGGAAGAGTAATTTGCAAAATTATATTAAGACCTTAATTGGCAGGTTGGATAAGCATAACCACCGTCGGGTTGAACGTGCGCGTCTTGCCATGAACGCACAATCTGAGCAGGTGTTCAGTGTGCTGCCTGTGCTGTTGCATGTTAACCATCCCGCATTGCCTGGCTACCAGGATGCCGAAGTACCGCAAGGTATTGCGTCATTCGTTCCTACTTCACGTCAGTCGACGCTGATCCGTGAGCATTTTGCTTTCGATCTTCCCGCTTCTTTTTTTCATGACTCTCCGGATGGCGACATTCTGGGGCTATACGCGATGGGCAGCACCTCGTCGCTGGGCCAGAGCCTGACCAGTGATCTGGATATCTGGGTTTGTATCCGCACCCGTATGCCGTCAGATGAGCGTGAAGCGCTGCTGACCAAGTGTAAAGCCGTGTCCGGCTGGGCGCAGACACAGGGCGTGGAAGCCAACTTTTTCCTGATCGACGATAACCGTTTCCGCCATAACCGCTCGGAAGCCCTGAGTGGCGATAACTGTGGTTCCAGTCAGCATTTGCTGCTGCTGGACGAGTTTTACCGCTCGGCCGTGCATTTGGCGGGGCAGCGCTTCCTGTGGTATCTGGTACCGCCGGAAATGGAAGAGTGTTATGACGATTATGTCGCTTATCTGGCGGCCAATGGTTATATCAACCGCGATGAGTGGATTGACTTTGGCGGCCTGTGCCGCATTCCGGCCGAAGAATATTTCGGCTCCAGCCTGTGGCATCTGTACAAAAGTATCGACTCTCCCTATAAATCGGTGCTGAAAGCCATTTTGCTGGAAGCATACTCCTGCGAGTATCCCCACACCCAACTTTTGAGCGTGGACGGCAAGCGGCGCTTTTTCTCCGAACAGTCGTCGCACTACGCGATGGATGCCTACTACCTGATGCTGGAAAAAGTGACCCGTTATCTGGAGCGGATAAACGATCACCGCCGTCTGGATCTGGTGCGCCGCTGTTTCTATCTGAAAACCCACGAAAAACTGACTCGTGAGCCCGGTATTGGCTCAGTCGCCTGGCGCCGTGAGGTACTGGCGGAGCTGACCACTGAGTGGCAATGGTCCCGTGAGGTCATCGAAGAGCTGGATAACCGCCGCAACTGGAAGGTGGAGCAGGTCAAGCGTGCCCACAATGAACTGCTTGACGCCCTGATGCTCAGTTATCGTAACCTGATCCTGTTCGCGCGCCGCAACGACATTACCTCGTCGATCAGCCCGGAAGATATCAGCATTCTGGCCCGTAAGCTGTATGCGGCCTTTGAGGTACTGCCCGGCAAAGTGACCCTGCTCAATCCGCAGGTGTCGCCTGACCTGCACGAAGGGGATCTGACCTTTATTCAGGTGCCTGCCGGCCGGACCAATACTGCGGGCTGGTACCTGTACAAGCAGCCGCTGGATCCGTACGCCATTCTGGGCCAGCCGTCGTTAGAGCATAACCGCTACCTGAGCAAACTGGTGGCCTGGGCGTATTTCAACGGCCTGCTGACCGAAACGACCAACCTGCACACTGTGGTGCGCGATTCGGCGATGGATATCGACAAGCTGTACCAGATGGTGAGCGATATCCGCAATACCTTTTCGATCCGCCGTCCCAAGCCAGGCCTGAAAGCCCTGTCCAGCCCGTGTGAAATTCGCCAGTTAGGGATTTTCATCAATCTGGAGCAGGACCCGACGGAAGAAATGAAAAGCCGGGCGGTGAAGTTTGATTTTAAAAATACCGATATCTTCAGCTTTGGCCCTGAGCAGACCTGTCTGGTCGGCAGCGTCGATCTGGTTTACCGCAACTCATGGAATGAAGTGCGTACCCTGAACTTCAAGGGTGAAAACGCCATGATGGATGCGCTGAAAACCATTTTGAGCAAGATGCATCAGGATGCCATTTCGCCCGAGTCGGTCGATGTGTTTTGCTACAGCAAGCACATGCGCGGGATGATCCGTAACCTGGTCTACCAGCTGGTGGCCGAGTGCATTGAGATGCGTCTGATGCCGGTGGAGCAGCAGGAGAAGCAGCGCCGTTTTAAAGCGATCCGCATTGGCAGCCAGACCCATGGTTTGTTCTTTGAGCGTCGCGGGGTCTCGGTGCAGAAGCTGGAAAATTCGGTCGATTTCTACCGCTGTATTTCCAGTAATAAACTGCTGGGCAGTGCCAGTGTGGTGATGGGGAAAACCGATGAACCGCATCCGCCGTCAATTGTCGATGCTTACGCCAGTGAAGGTCTGATCCAGTTCTTCTTTGAAGACTGTGAAAACCACGGCTTCAATATTTATATTCTGGATGAAACCAACCGGATTGAAGTCTATCGCCAGTGCAGCGGCAACATGGATGAAATGGTCCATGGCGTGAACCGTTTTTATACCTCGGCGCAGGACAGATTCAGTTACAGCTCGAATTTCATCAATTTTAACCTGCCTCAGTTCTACCATATCGTGTATGGCCAGGAGGGTGAGTGCCAGGTGTTACCTTACAAGAGCGGCTATCAGGCTGAGCGCCGGCTGGCAGCCGATAACCAGGCCGCTATGGATGAAGCCGGCAAAGGCGGCCAGATGAGTCTGTCTTAAGGCTGTGTGCCTGATATCGGGCTCTGG
The DNA here is from genome assembly GCF_038519165.1 of Photobacterium sp. SP02. NCBI lineage: Bacteria > Pseudomonadati > Pseudomonadota > Gammaproteobacteria > Vibrionales > Vibrionaceae > Photobacterium > Photobacterium sp. SP02. The sequence goes on along the minus strand of NZ_JASJOJ010000040.1, from coordinate 5,627 downwards.
CTATCCGGCGCCGCAGAGGAATGTCTCTGCGGCGCCGGCATCGTTTTTACCAGTCGACTTTTTCTTGCGCGTGGAGCGAGCACTCGCGCTTGATCAGTGAAATCAGCTCTTCGCCGCTGCGGGTGCAGAGCCAGATCCCGTCGTTATATTTGAAGTGATAGCCGCCTGATTTGGACGCTACCCAGATTTCATGCAGCGGTTCCTGACGGTTGATGACGATCTGGCTGCGGTTTTCAAACTCCAGTGTCAGCACGTTGCCCGTGGTCTCATATTCGATATCAGCGCCGGACTGATCGATGCCTTCCTCGATATGCATAAGTACCTGATCAGCCAGTTTATGAAATTCAGTATCGTTCATCCTGTAAGTCCTATTGCTTTTCCTAGTGTGGGTGCGATTATAGAGGGCATTGCAATCATTATCACTGGCTTTAAAAATGCGTACAGGTTTAATAGCAACATTTATTCTGACAGTACTGACATTGGCAGGCTGCGGCCAGAGTGGTCCGCTGTATATGCCAGCCGATGACACCGAACAGGCAGAGCAAACCGAATAACCGCGGCCATAACAGGGAAGAGACCACATTGGATTATTTTAATTATCAGCAAGACGGCCAGCTATACGCTGAAGACATCGCAGTAACTGATCTGGCTGAACGTTTTGGCACGCCGCTCTATGTTTATTCACGTGCGACTCTGGAACGCCACTGGCGTGCGTTTGACAGTGCGGTGGCCGATCATCCGCATCTGATCTGTTACGCGGTGAAAGCCAACTCCAACCTCGGGGTACTGAATGTCCTGGCCCGGCTGGGTTCAGGGTTTGATATTGTCTCTGTCGGCGAGCTGGAGCGTGTGATTGCCGCCGGCGGTGATGCCGGGAAAGTCGTGTTCTCCGGTGTCGGTAAAACCGCCGCGGAAATGCGCCGGGCGCTCGAACTGGACATCAAGTGTTTTAATGTTGAATCAGAGCCTGAGCTGGAGCGCCTGAATCAGGTGGCTGCTGAGATGGGCAAAGTGGCCTCTGTGTCGCTGCGCATCAACCCGGATGTGGATGCCAAGACGCACCCCTATATTTCCACCGGCCTGCGTGACAACAAGTTCGGCATTGCCTTTGACCGTGCCCCGGAAGTGTACCGTCTGGCGCACAGCCTGCCGCATCTTAATGTGATTGGCATGGACTGTCATATCGGTTCACAGCTGACAGAGCTGACGCCCTTCATTGATGCCACAGATCGCCTGCTGGCCCTGATTGATACCCTGAAAGCAGAAGGGATAGTGATCCGCCATCTGGATGTCGGCGGCGGTCTGGGCGTGACCTACAACGATGAGCAGCCGCCACTGCCTTCAGATTACGCGAAAGCGCTGCTGGAGCGCCTGGAAAATCACATGGATCTGGAGCTGATTTTTGAGCCGGGCCGTGCGATTGCCGCCAATGCCGGTGTGCTGGTGACCCGTGTTGAGTACCTCAAGCATACTGAGCACAAAAACTTCGCCATCGTCGATGCTGCCATGAATGATCTGATCCGTCCGACCCTGTATCACGCCTGGCAGGCGATAGTGCCGGTCGTCCCGCGTGACGGCGAGCCGCTGGAATACGACTTTGTCGGTCCGATCTGTGAAACCGGCGATTATATAGGTAAAGAGCGCCTGCTGAAACTTGAGCAGGGCGACCTGGTCGCCGTGCGTTCTGCCGGAGCCTACGGGTTTGTGATGTCATCCAACTACAACACCCGTCCGCGTGTGGCGGAAATCATGGTCGATGGCGACGAGGCTCACGTGGTGCGTGAACGTGAAACACTGAGCCAGTTGTGGCAGTCTGAGCGCCTGTTGCCTTAACCCATAAGCGAGAGAACGCCGATGCAGTTTCAATTTTCTAAGATGCATGGTTTGGGCAATGATTTCATGGTCGTCGACTGTGTCACCCAGAACATCTTCTTCTCCCCGGACGCCATCAGGCGTCTGGCGGATCGGCATCGCGGGGTGGGTTTTGATCAGCTTCTGGTCGTAGAGCCGCCTTATGATCCCGAGACGGATTTTCACTATCGCATTTTTAATGCCGATGGCAGCGAAGTGTCGCAGTGCGGCAACGGGGCCCGCTGTTTTGCCCGCTTTGTCTCCATGAAAGGGCTGACCAATAAGTACCGGATCGCGGTCAGTACCAAGTCGGGCAAGATGGTGCTGCAGCTGGAGAACGACAACCAGGTGACGGTCAACATAGGCGTCCCTGAGTTCACGCCGGAAAAAATTCCGTTCAAGGCCAAACAGGAAGAAAAAACCTACATACTGCGCGCGGAAGATAGCACCGTATTCTGCGGTGCTGCCAGTATGGGCAACCCGCACTGTGTGACCGTGGTGGATGATGTGGACACGGCGGATGTCGAGACGCTCGGCCCGCTGCTGGAAAGCCATGAGCGTTTTCCTGAGCGGGTTAATGTCGGCTTCATGCAGGTGGTGTCGCGCGCTGCCGTGCGCCTGCGGGTCTACGAACGCGGCGCGGGCGAAACCCAGGCCTGTGGCAGCGGAGCCTGTGCTGCTGTCGCTATCGGTCAGCGTCAGGGCTTGCTGGACAGCAATGTGACTGTCAGCCTGCCCGGTGGCGACTTGCATATTCGCTGGGCTGGCGAGGGTCAGCCTCTGTATATGACCGGGCCTGTTGCTCATGTGTTCGATGGCCAAATCACGCTCTGAAGTGTGGCAAGTGGCAAGTTGCCGGTGGGGCTGTCTGGCCCCATTGAGCCTAATCAAATCTGCAAGTTATGACTGAAATGACCCAACTGAACCAACGCCCGGCGGATGATGAGGGTGCAGTGCTCAACCCACAGGCGATCGCGGCCTTTTTAACGGCCAATCCTGACTTTTTCATCCAGCAGCCCGAACTGCTGGAGCAGCTCAGGCTGCCCCATGCCGAGCGCGGGTCGGTCTCGCTGGTGGAGCGCCAGATGGAGCGGCTGCGCCATAAAGTGGCTGAGCTGGAAAAGCAAATCGAGGGCATGATGTCTGTCGCGGCCAGTAACAGTACGTTATTTACTGCCTTTGCACGTGCTCAGCAGCAATTGTTTCAGACCCACAATATTTACCAGGCACTGAGTGTGCTGACCGCCCTGGCGACGGAACTGGATTTGCGGGTCAGTGTGCGCCTGTTCGACAGCATGGACACCGAGCTGTCGCTGAGCCGGCAGGCCTTTGAAGGGTTTCGGCGCGCCCGGCTCAACCCGCAGGATGTCTATCTTGGCCGTCTGCGCAGTGCCGAAAGCGAAATGCTGTTCGCTCAGCCTCCTCAGCTGGGCTCATTCATCGTGCTCAAGCTGGGTGAAGCGGAACGGCCTGACGGCGTACTGTGTTTTGCCAGCCGGGACGGCGGCCATTTTCAGCCCGGGATGGACACCCTGTTCGTGACCCAGTTGGCCGACGTGCTGGGACGCTTGATCCGCCACTGGGAATACAGCCGTGAGGTGATTGAATGAGTTTGCCGGCCAGCCTGACCCGCTCGCTTGACCGCTTTTACGAGTACCTGCGCAGTGAGCGGGAGCTGAGTCTGCACACCCAGCAGAACTACAAGCGCCAGCTGACCACAGTGGCGGAGCAACTGCTCGAACTGGGGGTCTCCGACTGGCACACCTTAGATGCCGCCTGGGTTCGTCAGGTGGCGAGCAAAGGCATGCGCGACGGGCTCAAGGCCAGCAGCCTGGCGATGCGCTTATCCGCGCTGCGCAGTTTTCTGGATTATCTGGTCCATCAGGGAGAGCTGAAGGCCAATCCGGCCAAAGGGGTGTCAGCCCCGCGCAAATCCCGGCCGCTGCCGAAAAACCTGGATGTCGATGAGATGGATCAGCTGCTCAGCGTCGACGAGAATGATCCCTTGTCGGTGCGGGATCGGGCGATGATGGAGCTCATGTATGGTGCGGGCCTGCGCTTGTCGGAGCTGGTTGGCCTTAACGTGAAAGACATCAGCCTGAGCAAGGGCGATCTGCGGGTGATAGGTAAAGGCGACAAAGAACGCATTGTCCCTTTTGCCGGCCTGGCCCGGGAATGGGTGGGGATCTGGCTGAAAATGCGCGGACAGCTGGCCGCTCCCGGTGAACCGGCCTTGTTTGTGTCCAAGCTGGGCCAGCGTATCTCCAACCGTAACGTGCAGAAACGCATGGCGGAATGGGGCCAGAAGCAAGCGGTGTCCAGCCATATAAATCCGCACAAGCTGCGCCACAGCTTTGCCACCCACATGCTGGAGTCCAGCGGCGATCTTCGTGCGGTGCAGGAGCTGCTGGGCCACGCCAATCTCAGTACCACACAAATCTACACCCATTTAGACTTCCAGCATTTAGCCAAGGTGTACGATCAGGCACATCCGCGTGCCAAGAAAACCAAATAAGGAGCCGGTGCCATGCAGTTTTACCGCAGTTTTCGTTCTCCCAAAGCACTCACCTTTGATCTGGACGATACTTTGTACGATAACCATCCGGTGATACTGCGCGCCGAGCAGGCGATGTATGACTGGCTGGCCGCCGCGCATCCGGCTGCCCATGCCCTGAGTCCGGCGGACTGGCAGCGCCTCAAATACCAATTGGCGAAGGACAATCCTATGCTGCGCCACGACGTGACCGAATGGCGCCGGGTCATGCTGCGTACCGGCCTGAGCCGGGTCGGCTATTCGCAGACCCGGGCCGCTGAGGCAACGGAAGAAGGGCTGCACATAGTATTAACCGTCAGAAATCAGGTCGATGTGCCTGAGCTGACCCATGCCGTGCTCGGCGAGCTGGCCACGCGGGTGCCGCTGCTGGCGATCACCAACGGCAATGTGGATGCGGATAAAATCGGTCTGGGCCAGTATTTCTCCCGGGTGCTAGTGGCAGGGCGTGACGGCCTGTCCAAACCTGAGCCGGATTTATTTCTCCAGGCTCAGGCGCTGTTGGGGCTGTCGGCGGCGGATATTCTTCATGTCGGCGATCACCTGATCAGCGATGTGGGCGGCGCCCGCCGCAGCGGTTTTCAGGCCTGCTGGTTTAATGATCAGTCACGTCAGATGCATCAGGAGTCCAACGCGACCTGGCTGCCGGATGTTGAAATCCACACTCTGGATCAGCTGTTGTCACTGGTGTGAGCCTATTCCAGTAAGCGGCTGGGCCGTCGCGCCTGGCCGGACAGATGATCCAGCGACACCAGTCCCGCGCCCCAGAATACATTCACCAGCAGCATCATGCCCCACAGCTGGTGGTCAAAAAAGCCTTTCTCCCACAGCAGCGGATAAGACACCACGGCTATGATGTTGAAGACAAACAGCAGCAGCGCCATCGGCCGGGTCAGCAAGCCCAGCACCAGAAACACAGGCACTATCAGCTCAGTCGCCGTGCCCAGATAGGCGGCTATCCGCCACGGCAGCAGGGGCACCTGATATTCATATTCAAACAGATACAGGGTGCTGTCCCAGCTCTGGTATTTGATCATGCCCGAGTTGAAAAAGACCCAGGCCACCCACAAGCGGGTGAATAGCAGCAGCAGGGGCGTCAGTGGTGCCAGCAGACGGCTGAACTGGGAGTCTATGTCTTTAATAAGGTAGAGCATGTCAGCCTCCTGAGCTTCAGTGCAGCGCTGAGGTCGCGTTGCCACTGAAGTACTGAATATTCCAACATTCG